>NZ_JAPDCD010000033.1:0-55638 GCF_027705695.1 Aeromonas sp. QDB62
AGAGCCGGCTGGAATGACGACTATCGGGCTCAGTTATTCTTTGGTTAAAATATCAACAAAGTGTGCTCCCGCCCTGGATCGGGCAGGGCGTTGTCGAGGGTCTGCAGCAGGGCCATGCCAAACAGTTTGGCGTGCCGGGGATCAAGGTGGGTCAACACCGCCTTGATGATATGAAACAGCCCCAGACTGGCCCCGGCATCAGACCAGTTGAGGGCGCGCAGGGCCGCCAGTGCTTCACGGCGGTAGCGCTGCTGCCACCAGCGCTGCACCCTGTGATAGAGCCAGAGCAGCGCCAGCGCGCCCAGGAGCAGGGCAAGCAGCAGCCAGCCTGCGGTTTGCGGTTGCCAGCTGATGGCGTCAGGCACGGTCACATCCTGCAATTCGCGCAGCATATAGGTGCCGGGTAGCTTGTGGATCGTCACTGAGTTCCTCCCAAGGCGGTAATGAGATGGGCGAGGTGGTGGCCACTGGTGTCGAGGCTGATGAGTGGCAAGCCCTTGAGCGCCATCAAGCGCACCAGTTGATCTTTTTTCAGCTGTTGCTGGCGAGTCAGCCCCTGATCCAGCATGGGTAACTGATGGGGGGCGATATTGAGCTGGTACTGACCATCCCCGACCACCCAGGGAGCATTGGCGGTGGTGGTTGTCGAGAGCGTCGCTTCGAGAGGATCGGCAATATGCAGGGCCAGCACATCGTTGTGCTGCTGCAAGTAGTTGAGGCGGGTCAGCTCGGCCTCGGTGACGCCGGCCCAGTCGCTGAGAAAGATCAGGGTGGCATTTTTCAACTTGAGGCGGCCCAACATCGCCAGCAGCGAACCCAGCCCGCCCGCCTCGCTGTCATGGCTGGTCACCGAGAGGGCATGATTGGCGGCGCATAGCTGGCGCAACCTCGCCAGCCAGTGGCCACGGGATCGCTGGCCACGCAGCCACTCCACGCCGTCGCAGCGCAGAATGGCGAGCCCGACCCGATCGTTCTCTTTCAGTACCTGCCAGCCGAGCAGGGCGGCCGCTTCGGCGGCCACCACCGACTTCATCACCTCCACCGAGGAGAAGAACATGCTGCTGCGCTGATCGACACAGAGGATCACGTGGCGATCTTTCTCTTCGCTGTAGCTGCGCACATGGGGGCGACCGGTACGCAGGGTCACTTTCCAGTCCAGGGTGCGAATGTCATCCCCCTGCTGGTAGTGGCGCAGCTCCTCGAAGTTGAGGCCCCGGCCGCGAAAACGGGACTGATGGCGGCCGCATAGCACACTGCCGCTATTGAGCCGTGGTAACAGGGAAAACTGGCCGACCAGTCCCTGCAGCCGCACCAGCGTCAGGTAATCACAATGAATGCGTGGATCGCCACCGGGCGGCTGTCCGCCATGGGTCAGCCCGTCATGAGATAAGGTGCGAGGATTCATGGCGTCACTTATCCGATGACGACGTGATCGAGCAGCGCCATCACCACCTGCTGGTGATCCACCCCTTGTGCCAGCGCGTCATAACTGAGGGTAAAGCGGTGGCCGAGTACGCTGGGCACCATGGCGCGCACATCGTCGGGCAGCACGTGATTGCGCCCTTGCAGCCAGGCATAGGCGCGGGCGCACTTGTCGAGCGCGATGGAGGCGCGGGGGCTGGCGCCGACCGCAAGCCACTGCGCCAGATCGGCGTCTGGATAGCGGTCGGGATGGCGGGTTGCCATCACCAGCGCGATGATGTAGTGCTCCACCAGCGGCGAGATAGTCATGGCCGAGAGCTCGGCCCGGGCCTGCAGGATCAGCTCGGGGGAGAGGGGGGCGAAATGTGCACCCTGTTGGCGGTTGCCACGCTCTTCGGCCCGCACCAGCCGAATGATCGCCAGTTCGGCCTCGTCGTCGGGATAGGCCACCGACACCTTGAGGGCGAAGCGGTCCATCTGGGCTTCCGGCAGCGGATAGGTGCCCTCCTGCTCGATGGGGTTCTGGGTGGCCAGCACCATAAAGAGTTCCGGCAGGCGGTGGCTCTTGTCACCGACGGTGACGGTGCCCTCGGCCATCGCTTCGAGCAGCGCGGCCTGCACCTTGGCGGGAGCGCGGTTCACCTCGTCGGCCAGTACGATGCTGTTGAAGATGGGGCCTTGCTGGAAGCGCAACTGGTGGGCCCCCTCGTGCTCCTGATACATCTCGGTGCCGGTCACATCGGAGGGGAGCAGATCGGGGGTGAACTGAATGCGGCCAAAGCTGGCGTTGAGCGCCTCGGCCAGCGCCTTGACCGAGCGGGTCTTGGCGGTACCGGGCAGACCTTCGAGCAGCACATGGCTATTGGTCAGCAGGCCGATGACCAGGGCGCGGATCACATGGGACTGGCCGACCACGCTTTGACCAACCTGTTCGATGAGTTGAGAGATCTGTTGTTGCAAGGGGTTCATAGCGGTTTCCACTGAGTGCGTATAACGAGGCAAAGCGAGGGGGCTGGCAGGGGCGCCAACCGGTTTTCACTTTCCGCACGGTTCGGGGGGAGCGGTGCGGAAAGTGAAAACGCCCATCAATACATTGATGGGCGTTGGCGTCAGCACCTTACTTGATGGTGGCGACTTTTTGCTTGAGTGCGTCCAGCTCTGCCAGCTTGCCCTGCAGCATCAGGCTCTGAGAGCTGATGGTGGCCGGGTTCATCTGGAAGCTCTGCTGCATCGGGTAGCCTGGCAGGGTGTCGAAGAACCCTTTCAGGATGCCCTGTACCGGGACGAACAGCCACATGTTGTCACCCATCCAGCGCATGTACATGCCTGACTCGTGCGGTGCCTTCTCGAACGGGTCGGCGCGCAGGTTGATGATTTGCGGCCAGTTCGGGATCTCGCGGGTGGCATCGGAGATGTTGCCCTGCATGGTGGCGAAGTTCAGTTTGAAGTCATTCCAGCGCACGGCGTTCAGCTCGCCGTTGGCAGAGAAGTAGAGCATGGAGTTGCGCGGTGCAGTCTCGGTTTTACCAGACAGGTACGGCATGAAGTTGTAGCCGTCCAGGTGGACGCGCCACTCTTTGCCGTTGGCCTTGTAGCCTTTGGCCAGCTTCTCTTTCACGTCAGGTACACCGGCGGCAGCCAGCAGGGTCGGCATCCAGTCCTGGTGTGCCATCATGGCGTTGACCTTGGTGCCCGGCTTGATCACGCCCGGCCAGCGAACCAGCTGGGGCACTCGCATTCCGCCTTCCCAGGTGGTGCCCTTCTCGCCGTAGAACGGGGTGGTACCGCCATCCGGCCAGGTCGCTGTTTCGGCGCCGTTGTCGGTGGTGTAGATCACGATGGTGTTGTTGGCGACACCCAGCTCGTCCAGCTTGTTGAGCAGGATACCTACGTGGTCATCGTGCTCCAGCATGCCGTCGGCATAGATGCTGACGCCGGATTTGCCCTGATACTTCTCTTGCAGGCGGGTCCAGACGTGCATACGGGTGGCGTTGTGCCAGATAAAGAAAGGCTTCTTGGCCTTGACCGCTTTATCCATGAACGCCAGAGTGGATTCGAGGAACTCTTCGTCAGCATGCTCCATGCGCTTGCGGGTCATGGGGCCGGTATCTTCAATCTTGCCGTCAGCAGAGGCCTTGATCACGCCACGCGGGCCGTACTTCTTCTTGAATTCCGGATCTTTCGGGTAGTAGTAAGTTTCCGGCTCCTCTTCCGCGTTCAGGTGGTAGAGGTTACCGAAAAACTCGTCGAAGCCGTGCTTGGTCGGCAGATGCTGGTCACGGTCACCCAGGTGGTTCTTGCCGAACTGAGCGGTCATGTAACCCTGCTCCTTGAGCAGATCACCGATGGTGGGAGTCCACTCCGCAATACCTTGGGTAGAGCCCGGCATGCCGATGGTCAACAGACCGGTACGGAACGGCTCTTCACCGGTGATAAAGGCGGCGCGACCGGCGGTACAGGATTGCTGACCGTAATGATCGGTAAAGACCGCACCTTCGCTGGCGATACGGTCGAGGTTCGGGGTCTGGTAGCCCATCATGCCCTGGTTGTAGGCGCTGATGTTCCAGTAGCCGATGTCATCACCCATGATCGCAAGAATGTTGGGTTTGGCGGCGGCTGCGGCACTCCCGGCAGTGGCCATTAATGCAAGGCTCATTGCTATTTTGTTTAAATTAATGGCCATTATTGGCTCAACTCCTAATCTGATGTGAATGTTTACACAAAGCGGTCTGATGAAAACCGGGAATACCTATCGACAGGGCGGAAATATCAGCCATCACCAATAACATAGGCAGGCGTGGTGTTATCTCGTAGCTCACCTTGACCGGAAAATAGCGGGGCGAAGTCCGTCGGGTTGACCTATCAGTTTCCACAAAACAGCGTTCAACAGTCTCACTCTATTGAGCGGTTATCTCCCTGTCGCCTTATAGCGAATATAACTGGTGGTTATCCGGTGTGTTTTTAGCCTGTTTGGGAGCACTACCCCATACAACACAAGGGGCACGGGCGGTGTGGGGCCCTGTCGTTAACGGGTGCTGCTTAATGGGCGGGGTGACAGGGCTCACATCTCGGGTAATAAAGCGGTATTCAAATCAGGGGAAATAAACAGCCGTGTTTATTGGGTGTTTTTGCCAGAGCGACACTTTAATTTAAATTAACTGACACTTAAGCAAAGCAGGGTGGTGGTTTATTAAGCTCGCCCGCGTTTTTAAATATGAGTCAGTTAGCCATCGAGCAGGTTGCCTAGCACTTTCATTATTTAACTGAAAAATAATGGACAGATTGAGAATGCGGTTTATCGCAAGCTGTGCGCTTCAGTGTGAGTGCGAGTTTGTGAATGTTGGGGCCGATATCCGCCGAAAAGGGTGAGGCAAAGGCGCGTGCTATTGACTAAATTGATAGATAGTAAGGAGCAAAACGACTCCAACCTTCAACTATCACATCCCATGGGATACGGATCATGGACAGAGTACAACGCGCAGCCCCCTTTTCGTTGCAAGTAGATCTCAGACAGGTGGTTTATGCCCTGTCAGCCTCGCTGGACTTGGTGGGCATTGGCGATGTGGCCCACGGTAAACGCGTCGGGATCATGGCCGCCGAGTGCAGTCGGTTTCTGGGGATGAGTGAGGCCGAGCGCTGTCTGCTGTTCGAGCTCGGGGTGTTGCACGATATCGGTGTCTCCTCGACTACCACCCATCACCATCTGGTCAGCGAGTTCGATTGGGAGTCCTCCCAGCACCACTGTGAGGTGGGGTATCAGCTGCTCAAGGATTTCCGTTTGCTGGCCCCGTTGGCGCTGCCCATCCGTCATCACCATACCCATTGGCACCAGCTGCGCGAGCTGACGGATCTGGATCCCCAAGTAGCCCGTCAGGCCAACCTTATCTTTCTGGTGGATCGCTGTGATGCGCTGGCGGCCCCTCATTACGCAGACGGATCGCTGTTGATGCACACCGACGAGATCCGCGCACGGCTGCAGGATTGTCGTGACGAGTTCTTTGCCCCAGAACTGGTGGATGCCTTCCTCAAGGCATCCTGCTCGGAGGCATTCTGGTTGCAGTTGGAGGCTCGATCCATCAATGACTACATGCTGGAGATGTTGCAGGTGCGGAAGCCCTGTCTGACCTCGAACGGGGAGCTGAAAGCGCTGGCGCGGATCTTCTCCGGCATCGTCGATGCCAAGAGCCCCTTTACCATGACCCACTCTCTCGGGGTGAGTCGCTTGTCTCGTGCGTTGGCGGAACAGATGGGGGTGGGTGCCATCCACTGCGACATGCTGGAGATCGCCGGGTTATTGCACGATCTGGGCAAGCTCAGGGTCCCGGACGAGATCCTCGACAAGCCTGCCAGCCTGACGAAAGAGGAGCGTGCCGTCATCAAGGCACACAGCTTCGAGACCTACCAGATCCTGCGCCACATCGAGGGATTTGAAGAGATTGCCTGCTGGGCGGCCTATCACCATGAGGAGCCGGACGGGGAGGGCTATCCGTTCCATCTGCCAGCATCAGCCATGGCGCCGGAAGCGCGTATTTTGCGGGTGGCCGATATCTTTCAGGCGATGGTGCAGGACCGGCCTTATCGGCGCGGGTTGCCAGCTCGTGATGCGTTGGCCTTTTTGCAACAACTGGCGGATCAGGGACGGGTCGATCCCGCCGTGGTGGCGGTGCTGGCTGACCACCTGCCGCAGATGATGATGGCGGCGATCCCGACTCGCGAGGAGGTGCATGCAATAAGTTGAGGGAGGCTTGGTCACTGAACCATCTTGCAGTGAGCCAGCTATGCTTGGAACAAGCCGTGAAGAATGCCGTATCGGTATGCAGAAGAGAGCTTGAATGACCATTAGGGGACAGATATGGAATCGCTAAAAGCCAAGGATTATATGCAGAGCAGACCCATCACCTTCACAGCCGACATGATGGTGCAATCTGCGGTCGAAAAATTTCTGAACAGCCATCAGCTGGGGGGCCCGGTGGTGGATGAAAAGGGCCATCTGATCGGCTGGATCTCCGAGCAGGATTGCATCGCCGTGATGCTCAAAGAGGCCTACCACTGCGAGCAGGTGGCACAGGTCAAGGATGTGATGCGCAAAGAGGTGCTGACGGTGAGGCCCGATACCAGCATTTTGACCCTGGCAGAGATGATGATGGGTCAAAAGCCGAAGATCTATCCGGTGGTAGAGGAGGGACGCCTGCTCGGGGTCATCAATCGCCACAACGTGATGCAGGCCATTCACGCCCAGCTCACCACCTGTTTTGTCCACAACACTCACGGTTGATCCTCTTTCCCTCTCTTCCAAGGCAAGCTGCGGCTTGCCTTGATTATTTGGGAAACCGCACACTTTTCATGTTATGCCATCTTACCAAGAACGTTTTTCCAGGAATGAGGATCGGCCAATCACGCTGCATTCCCATGCCTTGCACTACGTTAAGGCTTGCACCGTCCCCACTCGCTCTTTAGGATCGCTCCCAGCTTATCGATATGGCCCCTCTGGGCACCTATTTAAGGAATTCGTACCTTGTCTCTCTCTATCGAGGCGCTGCGCCGCCGTCTCTCTGCCTGCATGAATCTCGACGCCCGCCGCCTCTCCAGCCGTCTGCACGGGGTCAAGAAGCTGCCTGAAGGCAAACAGGCCGCCGTGCTGGAGACCATCGCCGCCGATCTGGATGCCGCGCAAGCGCGCTATCAAGCCCGTCTGGCCGGTGTACCCAGGGTCACCTATCCGGACAACCTGCCGGTCAGCCAGAAGCAGGCGGAGATCGCCAAGGCGATCAGTGAACATCAGGTGGTGATCATCGCCGGTGAAACCGGCTCGGGCAAAACCACCCAGATCCCCAAGATCTGTCTGGCGCTGGGGCGCGGGGTGAAGGGCTTTATCGGCCACACCCAGCCGCGCCGTCTGGCGGCCCGCACCGTGGCGGCCCGTATTGCCGAAGAGATGGCGTCCGAACTCGGCCACTACGTGGGTTACAAGGTGCGCTTTACCGATCAGGTGAGCGAGCAGACCCACATCAAGCTGATGACTGACGGTATTCTGCTGGCGGAGATCCAGAACGATCGGATGCTCACCCAGTACGACACCATCATCATCGATGAGGCCCATGAGCGCAGCCTCAACATCGACTTCATTCTGGGCTACCTCAAACAACTGTTGCCACGGCGCCCCGATCTCAAGGTGATCATCACCTCGGCCACCATCGACCCGCAGCGTTTCTCCCGTCATTTCAACAAGGCGCCGGTGATCGAAGTCTCCGGCCGTACTTATCCGGTAGAGGTGCGCTATCGCCCGCTGTTTGCTGATAAAAAGAGCGGCGACAAGAGTGCAGACAAGAGTGAGGCGCTGGAGGAGCGTGACGAGCTGCAGGGGATCTTCGATGCGGTGGAGGAGCTGGCCCGCGAAGGGTTGGGGGATATCCTCATCTTCATGAACGGCGAGCGGGAGATCCGCGATACTGCCGATGCCCTGCGCAAGCTCAACCTGCGCGATACCGAGGTGTTGCCGCTCTACGCCCGCCTCTCCAACGCCGAGCAGAACAAGGTGTTCCAGCAACACGCAGGTCGGCGCATCGTGCTGGCCACCAACGTGGCGGAGACCTCGCTGACGGTACCGGGCATTCGCTACGTCATCGATCCGGGTACCGCCCGTATCAGCCGCTACTCCTGGCGCACCAAGGTGCAGCGCCTGCCTATCGAGCCGGTCTCCCAGGCCAGTGCCAACCAGCGTAAAGGTCGCTGCGGCCGGGTAGCGGACGGTATCTGTATCCGCCTCTACTCCGAGGAGGATTTCAACAACCGCCCGGCCTTTACCGACCCCGAGATCCTGCGTACCAACCTGGCGTCCGTCATCCTGCAGATGCTGGCGCTTGGCCTTGGCAATATGGAGGCGTTCCCGTTCGTCGAGCCACCTGAGTCACGCCATATCAAGGATGGCCTGACCCTGCTCAAAGAATTGGAGGCGGTCAAAGAGCTGCCTGGCACCCGGGATCAGGAGTCGAAACTGCAGCTGACCGAAACCGGTCGCCAGCTCTCGCGCATCCCCCTTGATCCACGCTTGGCAAAGATGGTGATCACGGCGGCGCAAACCGGCTGCCTGAGCGAAGTGATGGTGATCACCGCGGGCCTCAGTATTCAGGATCCTCGCGAGCGGCCCATGGAGAAGAAGCAGGCCGCCGACGAGCAACACAGACGCTTTGAAGACAAGGATTCCGACTTCCTCGCCTTCGTCAATCTGTGGAACTACCTGAAAGAGCAGCAGGATCTCCTTGGCAGCAACCCGTTCCGCCGCATGTGCCAGAAGGAGTTTCTCTCCTACCTGCGGGTGCGCGAATGGCAGGACATTCATTTCCAGCTGCGCCAGACGGTGAAAGAGCTTGGTTTTAAAGCCAACCATGAACCGGCGGATTTCAAGACGGTACACTGCGCGCTGCTGACCGGCCTCTTGAGCCACATCGGCAACAAGGATCTGGAAAAGCCGGAGTTCCTTGGCGCCCGCAACGGCCGCTTCCACCTGTTCCCGGCATCGGGCCTGTTCAAGAAGCCGCCCAAGTGGGTGATGGCCGCAGAATTGGTAGAGACCTCGCGTCTATACGCCCGCATCAACGCCCGGATTGAGCCGGAATGGGTGGAGCCGCTGGCGGGTCACCTCATCAAGCTGCACCACAGCGACCCCCACTGGTCGAAGAAAAATGGCGCCGTGATGGCCAAGGAGAAGGTGACGCTTTATGGCCTGACGCTGGTCAATGAGCGCACCATCAACTTCAGCCGCCTCGATCCGGCACTGTGCCGCGAGCTGTTTATCCGCCGCGCGCTGGTGGAGGGGGATTTCGAGACCCGCCACCGTTTCTTTAGCGATAACCGCAAGCTGTTGGCCGAGGTGGAAGCGCTGGAGCACAAATCCCGGCGTCGCGACATTCTGGTGGATGACGAGGATCTGTTCCGCTTCTACGATGCCCGCCTGCCGGAGGAGGTGATCTCCGCCCGCCACTTCGACAAGTGGTGGAAAGAGGCGCAAAAGCAGGATCCCGAGCTGCTCAACTTCGAAAAAGAGATGCTGATGAAGGGGGATGCGGCCCATATCAGCGATCTCGACTACCCCAACTTCTGGCAGCAGGGGCGCCTCAAGCTCAAGCTGAGCTACCAGTTTGAACCGGGGGAGGCCGCCGATGGCGTCACCCTGCATATTCCGCTGCCACTCTTGAATCAGGTGGATGTGAAGGGGTTCGAATGGCTGATCCCCGGGCTGCGGCATGAGTTGCTGGTCGCTCTCATCAAGTCGATGCCCAAGCCGATGCGCAAGAACTTCGTGCCGGCGCCGAACTACGCCGACGCGCTGCTCGCCACCCTCAATCCCGAGCAGGGGCCGCTGCTGGACGAGATGGAGCGCCAACTGCGCCGCATGACCGGTGTCACTGTACCTCGCGAATCCTGGGACTGGAATGCGGTGCCCGATCACCTGAAACTCACCTTCCGGGTGGTCGATGACAAGCACAAGAAGGTGGCGGAAGGCAAAGATCTTGAGGCGCTGAAAGAATCCCTGCGCGGCAAGGTGCAGGAGACCCTGTCACAAGTGGCGGACGACGATATCGAGCAGTCCGGCCTCACCCTGTGGAGCTTTGGCGAGTTACCGCAGGAGTACAGCCAGAAGCGCGGTGGTTTCGAAGTGAAAGCCTATCCGGCGCTGGTGGATGAGAAAGATTCGGTCTCCATCCAGTTGGTAGAGAGCCCGGTGGCTCAGCAACAGCTGATGTGGGCCGGCCAGCGCCGACTGGTGCTGCTCAATGTGCCATCTCCCATTAAATACCTGCAGGAGAAGTTGCCCAACAAGGCCAAGCTGGGGCTCTATTTCAACCCGTTTGGCAAGGTTGCCGAATTGATTGACGACTGTATCGCCTGTGGCTGCGACAAGCTGATCGAGCAGCATGGCGGGCTGGCCTGGGACGAAGCCGGTTTCGAGGCGCTCAAGGAGTACGTTCGCGCCGAGCTCAACGATGCGGTGGTGGAGGTGGCCAAGCAGGTGGAAGCCGTACTTACCCTCTCCCATGAGATCAAGAAGCGGCTCAAGGGCAAGATGCAGCTCGACACCGCCTTTGCCATGTCGGATATCCAGCTGCAGCTGAGCAATTTGATCCACAAGGGCTTCGTCACAGAGACCGGTTGGCAGCGACTGCCTGACTTGCTGCGCTATCTGCGTGCCATCGAGCGACGTCTGGAGAAGCTGGCCATCGATCCCAATCGGGATCGGGTCTACATGCTCAAGGTGCAGAGTGTGGAGTCCGAGTACAAGGCGCTGCTCGCCAAGATCCCCAAATCCCAGCTGATCCCGGCCGAAGTAGCCAACATCCGCTGGATGATCGAGGAGCTGCGGGTGTCGTTCTTTGCCCAGAATCTGGGGACTCCGTATCCGGTCTCCGATAAACGGGTGCTTAACGCCATCGCTCAGTGCTAAGCTGCTATCTAACTGTTTTAACAGCACGATAGCGCGTGATGAGAAGGGGTTGCCAGGCAGCTGGCGCCCTTCAAACCGCAAGTGAGGGAGGCAAGGATGCTGGGGATCTGGTTGAGTGTGGCGCAGGTGGTGATCAGCGGTTACCAACCTATCGCGGAACAAACCTGGGTGCAGTTGAACCCGGAATATTACCCGTTGGCGCGCATGCCGCCTGCGATGTTTGTGGCCTGGCGTGGCAATCAGTTCCCGCCGCTGGCCCAGAAGCAGAAGCATGGTCGCTGGCAGATCCTCTTTCCCGCCCGGCTGGTGCCTCCTTTCGATCTGTTCGAGGGGGAGGCGCAGCTCTCCAAAACCTATCTGGCAAGGCTGCGGCGCATCGACGAGATGGCTTACGGGGTAGCCCCGGGCCAGGCGGTTGCGGCTGGTGCAATCGTGCAGCAGGGCAGTGGTTTCCCTGGTTATAGCGCGCAATCCATCGCGCCTTTTATTGCCGAGTTCCGCACACCCCAAGACGCGTTCGGTGGTGTCGATATTCCCACCGACACCGACGAGAGCGAACCTCTGCTGGCTCAGCTAGGCGTGACGTTTCGCACCGCGGGGATGAGTGGCGCAGGGGAGATGAGTGGGGGGGGAATGGCGCTCGCCAGCAGCACGGCCAGCTTATCCGCTGGCAGTGACGCCATGCTCACCCTCTCGGATCCGGCAGCCGGTGGCCCACAAACCGTGTGTCATCAGGTCGCGGCAGGGGAGACCCTGTGGCGCATTGCCAATCAGCTCTCCAGTGCCCAGGGGGTCGATACTTACAGCTATTTGCTGGCGCTGGTGGCGGAGAATCAACCGCGGCTTGGCAAGAGCATTCGGGTCAGAACGGGGGAGGGTCTTTACTGCCCGCGCGCCGAGACCCTTGCGCAGTTTGATGCCCTGAGCCCGGCCCAGCGTCAGCAGCAATTTGCTCGGCTGGAGCAGGGGCGCTAAATGCAGAGTCGGTACCTTGTATCCGAATTTGGCCCGTGGTAGTATTCGCGCTCGTTTTGCGAGGTGCTGACCGGTCGCAGTTAGCACCATAAATTCATCCAAAAGAGATACACACTATGTCTTTCGTATTCCAAGCTGAAGTCCGTTCTGACCTGGGGAAAGGTGCGAGCCGCCGCCTGCGTCAAGCTGACCAAGTTCCTGCCATCGTTTACGGTGCAGGCAAAGAAGCCCTGTCCATCACTGTTGACCACAAGAAAATGGTTCTGGCTCAAGAGAAGCCGGAATTCTATGAGTCTGTACTGACTCTGGTTATCAACGGTGAAGAAGTTAACGTAAAAGTGAAAGCTATCCAGCGTCACCCGGTACGTTACAAGCTGATCCACCTGGACTTCGTTCGCGTTTAATAGCGAACCGTCAGGTTGAAAAAAAAAGCCACTCTCAGGAGTGGCTTTTTGCTATCTGGCATCTGGTGTGCGGGCTGAAAGGGCTGCCTGATCAGCTACCGCAAGCCGGTTATCCCAGCTGGCTCAGCGCCTGTTGACAGCGCTGCTCGGCGGCATCCAGCTCCAGCAGTACCATCCTGATATCTTCCATCTGCTGTTGCAGTGTCTCCCGTTTCTCCTCAACCAGTCCCAGCATGGTCTGCAGCTGGGTGCGGCTGCTTTTGTCGGCATCATAGAGATCGAACAGCTCGCGGATCTCGGCAAGGCTGAACCCGAGCCGCTTGCCGCGCAGGGTGAGCTTGAGGCGAACCCGATCCTGCTTGCTGTAAATGCGGGTCTGTCCCTCTCTGGCGGGATTGAGCAACCCCTGATCCTCGTAGAAACGGATACTGCGCGTTGTAATATCAAATTCCCGGGCCAGCTCACTGATGCTGAAGCGCCGTCCTTCATCCTTGTTGTTCATACAGACTTCTTGGCGAACTAAATCCTGTCTGCACCTTACCTAAACGTAAACTGCACTGCAACTCTTGTTCCATCGCGTCAGAACCCATATGTTATGGCCATGTAACAAACAGAGGCTGGCAAATGGATATTGCAATTGTTGCGGCAAAACGGACTCCCATGGGGGCATTTCAGGGGGCATTGGCGGAGGTGACGGCGCCTGAGTTGGGAGCCTGTGCCATCGAGGCGGCACTGCAGCAAAGCGGGCTGCGTCCGGAGCAGGTCGATGAAGTGTTTATGGGCAATGTGCTGGCGGCGGGTGTGGGGCAAGCACCCGCCAGGCAGGCGCTGTTGAAAGCGGGGCTGCCAGATGGTGTGCCCGCTACCACGATCAACAAGGTGTGCGGCTCTGGCATGAAGGCGGTGATGCTGGCGGCGGATACCATTCGTCTGGGGGATAACCGGGTGGTGGTGGCGGGGGGGATGGAAAGCATGAGTCGTGCCCCCTATCTGCTGGATAATGCCCGCAGCGGCTTTCGGATGGGGCATCAAAAGGTGCTGGATCACCTCTTCCTCGACGGTTTGCAAGATGCCTATGATGGCCAGCTGATGGGGATACATGCCCAGCGCAGCGCCGATCAGGCTGGTTTGACCCGCAGTGCCATGGATGAGTTTGCCCTTGCGTCATTGCAGCGTGCCCGCGATGCACAGCAAGCCGGTGCGTTTTTGTCCGAGCTGACAAGCGTTTATCGTGGTGATCGCGTGTTGCTGGCTGAGGACGAACAACCGGGCAAGGGCAGACCGGAGAAGATCCCGACCCTGAAGCCTGCGTTTGGCAAGGAGGGTACCATTACGGCGGCCAATTCGAGTTCCATCTCGGACGGTGCGGCGGCGCTGATATTGATGGATGGCGCCACGGCACAAGCCTGGCAGATACCTGTGCTGGCACGGATTGTCGGTTATCAGAGCCATGCGGCATTGCCCGCCGAATTTACCTCCGCACCCATTGGCGCCATCTCACGGCTGCTTGCGCGTCTGGCATGGTCGGTGGAGGAGGTGGATCTGTTCGAGATCAACGAGGCCTTTGCCATGGTCACAATGCTCGCCATGAGCGGGGTCGGCATCCCTCATCACAAGGTCAATGTGCATGGCGGGGCCTGTGCGCTCGGTCATCCGCTGGGGGCGAGTGGCGCGCGCATTCTGGTGACGCTGATCGCCGCGCTGCGGCAACGGGGTTTGCGGCGGGGCGTGGCCGCGCTCTGTATCGGTGGTGGGGAGGCGACCGCCATCGCGGTCGAGGTGCATGACGAGACAAATTAGTCTGTGGCTTCCATCGCCAGCAATTGTTCGTTGACCCAGGTGGTGGCGGCCAGATAGAGGTGACTCACCTTATCCTCGTTGAGCCCTAACTTTGCGGTTCTGGCAGTGACTCTTGACCAGTTGGCATTTTCGTAATCTTCACAAAACGCGAGGTAGAAACCGAGATTGCCTTTGCGTTCCAGCAGCGCCAGCCGAATATCTTCAATAAGGGGGATTGTGCCCAGCAGCTTGTCCATCGGCTGCTCCATCAGCACATCCAGCAGTGAGAAGAGACCGGTGATAAAGGCCTGTTGTGCCTGTTGGGTCGGGGCGTGAGCATGGGCCAGCAGCTCACAGAATCGGGCTCGGATCATCGACATCTGGTAGAGCTCGGCGCTCTTGCCCTTGCCTGCACTGGTTGCCGCCACCAGCGAGACAAAACGCTTTAGCTGGGTGTTGCCCAGATAGATGGCGGCCTGGCGAAATGACGAGATGGGGTTGGTGTGGCCTTTGAGGTGGTTGACGTAGCGCAGCAGCTTGAGGGAGAGGGAGATATCCTGCCCGAGTAGTTGTTCAATCTTGTTGATATCAGGCTCTGTCTCGTTGACCACATTGAGCAACTGCATCACCACGACCTGCGCCGGCTCCATGGTCGCTTGCTTGACCATCTCGGGGCGACTGAAGAAAAAGCCCTGGAAAAGCTGGATCCCCAGTTGTTTGACCCGCTCGAATTCCGCCTTGTCCTCCACTTTTTCCGCCAGATAGGTGAGCCCCAGCGTCTGATGCCGCTGGATAAACACCTTGATCTGCAGCAGGGAGGTGGCGCGCAGATCAAACTTGATGATGTGGATAAAGGGGAGGAAGCGTTCCCAATCCGGTGACATGGTGAAGTCGTCGAGTGCCAGCTGATAACCCAGCGTGTGCAACTGCTTCACCTTTTCCAGCAGGGCATCATCCGGTGGGGAATCTTCCAGAATTTCGATCACCACTTTTTCGGGCGGCAGGCACTCTGCCAATCCCTCCAGCAGCAGTGAGTGGGGGAAATTGATAAAGCAGGGGCGGCCCCCCAACAGCTGATCGATATTCTGTTGCAGGAACTGTTCGACCACCAGGCGTGATGTCGCCTGCTGGGATGAGATACTCGGGAAGACATTATTCAGACTATCGCGAAAGAGCAGCTCATAGGCATGGGTATTGAGGTCTCTGTCGAGGATCGGCTGTCTTGCTACGTAGGAATACATGCCTTGCTCCAGTATGGGTACTGGGTTGATTTTATGGTGTTGCAGAACACTATGCCAGTATTCACCTTATTGAGTAAGGCAATAATTGGCATAGCGTTTTTCTACAGGGCAGGAAGTTAGAAGAAATAGCTCAATTGTGCACCAGCCAGCCAGGCATCCCCTTCGGAAGTGCCCTGGAAGGTGGAGGTCGTCAGCGGATTGCCCGGTTGCAGCTCCATTTTTTCGGTGACATCCACCTTTTTGCCATCGATCAGGGTCAGCCCCAGATCCACGGTCAGGTTGGGCGTGAACTGATACCCCATCCCCAGGCTGTACCAGAGTCGATCGGCATCCGGGATGGAGATGGTTCGACGATCGGCGGGCACCGGGCTGGCGTCATAGGCCACTCCGGAGCGCAGTTGCCACTGGGGAGTGACCTGATAGGTCATACCGACGGCATAGCGCCAGCTATCTTCCCAGTGCTCATCCTTGATGTGCATGCTCTGCAAATTGTTGAGATCAGCTTCCAGCTGAACGAATTTGCTCCAGTTGGTCCAGTTCAGGCTGCCGTGGAGAGCCAGTTTGTCAGTCAGTTGATGGAATGCTGCCAATTCTGCCGTCGCGGGTAGTGGCAGATCCAGACTGCCGGTATCTCTGAGCTCGGTAACGGAGCCGTCTGCATTGGATCGGCCCACAATAGCGTCACCCGAGAGCGTCAAATTGACATCGTGACGATAGGAGAGGCCGAGCCGGGTTTGCTCCGACAGTTCCAGCAAGGTGCCGACATTCCAGCCCCATGCCCAGCCATCCCCTTGCAGATGTTTTGCGATCAGGTTGCGAGAGGGGAAGGTGCCGCCGACCTCGCCTTCGCCCTGAATAGCGGAGATCCCGGCACCGATTGACCACATCTCATTGATCCGATAGGCGAGTGAGGTACCCAGATCCATGGTCTTGATATCGGAGACATTGCCAAAGTGTCCGGCGCTGTAGTTATCCGGCATCTTGACGCCAAGACCGTAGTAAGAGGTTGCCGAGAAGCCGAGGCGCCACTGTTCGTTGAGTGGAATGATGAGATAGGCGTTAGGAACCCAGGCCGCGGCTGCAATATCGTGTGCACTGGCATCGGAAGTGACGATGCCGGGTTTGGTCGGCAAGCGGGTGTTGCCTTCAATATTGACATCAGGACTGACATAGATGGCGCCGCCAGAGAGCGCCATCTGATTGAAGCGGGTCATGGCAGCCGCATTGCGGGAGAGCACGCTGGCGTTATCCGCGATGGCGGCCTCACCGGCAAAGGCGCGTCCCAGGCCTGTAGCGGACTGTTCAGCCAGCTGGAACCCGGCGGCATGGGTCTGACCCGCGATCACCAGCAGGGCGATGGCGGACGGTTTGATGATGGGATGCATGACAAAATCCTTGCTGTTACCCGAAGGTTAAATAGGTCATATGAATGGAGGCAGGATTTTATATGGTATGACCAGCAAGGCAACGGACATGGTGGGTCTCAGGACAAAACAAGATTTAATGCTGGGGAGAAGCACTCTAATAGTTTGATTAAAAAAGAAAAATAAACACGTGTGTGCTACATCTGTGCGCTGAAATGGATTTTATGGACAAAAAAAGAGCGCCTGATGGCGCTCTTTCCATTTTATCAATAATCAGAACTTCATGTTGAACTGAGCAGAGGCCAGGAAGGCGTTGCCGTGGGAAGTACCCTGCCAGCGAGTAGTGCTGTCATGTTTTGGCAGACCTTCGTTGACGTCAACTTCTTTGCCGTCCAGATATGCCATACCAAAGTCAACGCTCATATCGGTGTTGATGTGGTAGGTGGCACCTGCGCTATACCAGATACGGTCTGAGTCGGGGATACTCAGGCTACGGTATTCGGCTTCGATCGGGCTATTGTCATAGGCAAAGCCCAGACGAGCTTCCCAGGCCGGATTGATATACCAGGTACCACCGATGGAATAACGGAGGGAATCTTTAAAATTCTCGGGTTTTTGCAAGCATTGGCCAACAATTGCGCCATCTTTACAGCCACTGCTGGTTGCTTTCAGTTCTTCAAACGCACTCCAGTCTGTCCAGTTGACGGAGTAATGAACTGCAAATTGCGGATTAAGACGGTGATAACCCGCAAATTCTGCCTGAGCTGGCAAATCCAGCTTCAGGTTACCATCTACGGTTTTAAATACAGGCTTGCCATTCTGGAGACCTGCTACGCCGGCAGTCGAGCCCTGAAAATCACCATCAAAGCTCATATCCACTTGTGAGCGATAAGTCAGAGCAAAACGGTGGTTTTCGTTGACTTCATAGAGAGTTCCAACGTTCCACCCGAAGCCCCATGTGTCACCTTTGAGATGTGCGACATTTGTATCTTTCGGGAGCCCGCTTAGATTAAAACCGGCAAAACGGTTGAGCTCCGCAGCACCGTAAACAGCGTTAATACCTGCACCAATGCTGAATTGTTCGTTGATACGATAGGCAATATTAGGGTTGATATTGAAGGTGACCAGCTCTGTATTGCCTGCCGCTGAACCCGCATTGAATGCCTCAGAATATTCGGTAGACAGGCCGTAATTTGAAAATAGGCCGATACCCCAAGCCCATTGGTCATTCAGCGGCTGAATAAAATAAGAGGCGGGGACGAAAGCGGCAGGCGCAATACCACTTTCACTGGCTGGGAGAACCCCACCTATTTTGCCCTCAACATCCACATCCGGTTTGATGTAGGTGCCGGAGACAGAGACCGCCATCTTGTCGAAGGTGGTCATGGCTGCAGGGTTACGGGCCAGTACGGAGGCGTTGTCGGCGATAGCCGCTTCACCGGCATAGGCGCGACCCAGACCGGAGGCCGAGTGCTCGTTCAACTGGAATGCCGCGGCATGGACTTGACCGGTGGCCAGCGCGATGGTGGCGGCAATCAGGCTCTTCTTGAAAATAGTTGTCGTCATGGTGTTCTCTCTTGTAGGCAGATTTTTTTGCCGATATTGGCTGCACGTTCAATGCAAACCCCGACAAAATCCGTTTTTATTTCAGCTTCTTCCCAATCAATTCTGGCGTGATTCTATGGATCTGGTAGGAGGTAAGAAATCAGACCAGTGACAGCAGAATACATAAAAGTGATCGATGTGTTAATCATTTGTTTTAACTTGCTGTTTAATTCATCAGTTTCATAGGGTAACGGCGGATTATTGACCTGGATTGCCGATCCAGGTCACAAAAATAATTTTGCCGATTTTTCGATATTTTGAGGCAAATGAGCGACAACGCGGGGGAAACGGTGGGAAACAGGCAGCCGCTCGTGACGGCTGCCTGTCATTCAGGTCTGATCAGGCTTTGTTAAATGGCCCACTGCAGCTGTGACTGTAGTGCGCTGGCAACGGGTGCAAGTGGCTCTTTCATCTCGCCAATCAGCACCATATTGGCCCCTTTTAGCCGGACTATCTCCCCTTTGAGGGTGCCATCTTCAAAGTTGGCCTGTTGCAGGGTTAGCGGGACATGTTTGGGCACGATAAAGAGGGTGACTGGCCCCATCTCTCCCCTGATCACCATATGCAAAGCTGGCCCCTGATAAAACGAGCAGTGATTGACATAGGTCACCTTCAGTCCATCCATCTCCTTCAGGGTTACTCCGTACATCTCCAGCTTGGCATTGATGCTCTGCAAATTGACCCGTTCGTCGATACCCTGGATAAAGGGCGCTTCGCCATAGACGTGGGCCATGGCCACTTGTGCGAGGGAGAGGGCCGTGGGCGTCGTCTCTGGCAGCGAAATCCAGCGGGTGCTCATCCCCAGCAGGAAGGCGACCGATGCGGCCAGGGCGATCTGGCGCCAGGATGTCGATGTCCGGATCTTGACTGGCACTGTACCAAGGGGTCGGGATGGCGGCATATCATCTTGCGTGTCACTGTCTTGCAGCATGGCTTGCCTGAGCAGGATCCGCTCGGCCAGTCCGGCGGGGACCTCTACCTGCATGGCGCGCTTGAGGCTTCTGTCGAACTGCTTCATCTCGTCGAGGTAGTTCCGATTGGCCTGGCTGACTTCAGCGGCTTTGAGAAAGTCCGGCTGTTGATCGTTGGGCTGGATCATGGCGTTGCGGCGAAATTCGAGTTCATCCATGTCCGTGTCCTCTTGCTTGGTTCTTCTGCTCCATCGCCTCCTTGATCTGGTTGCGGGCGCGAAACAGTCGGGTCATGACGGTGTTCTTGTTGAGGCCGAGCATCTCGGCGATCTCTTCACCACTGAATCCTCCCACGACTTGCAGCAGCAGTGGCTCCTGATACTCCTCGGGCAGACGGGCGATGTGACGGTGCAACCACTCGTGCTCCATCTGCTGTTCGTTGTGCAGCGTGTCGTGCTGGGGCTGAGGGTGATCGTCGAGATCCACCAGCTCCAGCTGTTTGCGTTCGAAGCGGCGGGCGTTCTCCCGTCTGAGGATGGTGATCAGCCACCCCTTGGCCGCCTTGTCATCTTGCAGGGTATCGATCGCCTTCCAGGCACGCAGGAAGGTCTCTTGCACCAGATCTTCCGCCATGTTGGGATCCCGGGCCAGCCAATAGGCATAGCGGTAGAGATCGCCGTGCAGTGCATGAACCAGTGCTTCAAATTTGGTTTGTTTGTCAGCCATGGGATCAGAGACCGGCGAAGTGGCCGGATCATTTCCACCAATATGCTGCCGAGCACGTTTTTTTCTAAAAAACAGCAGTGCCATAGGGCAATCCTTGTCAGGGGGCGTGGCGGCGGGAGCGAGCACTCCCGTGCGCCAGCAGGTAAATCAGGTGCGCAATACCGGCGCTTTCATCAGCCCTGAGGGTACGCGCCAGAGTGCGCCACTCGATGGGCTGGCCAGAAGAGGGCCGGGAAAAACAGGCTCGCTCGAGTTCACCAAGCGCGTTGCCGACCCGATTATGCCCAGCGCCAGGCAACTGGCCTGATTGATAACAGGGGACTTGCCAGCGCAAACTCGCCCACTGGATCAGCGCCTTGCGACTGGCATCCGGCTGATGTTGGCCAAGGGCGCGCTGCAGTCTATAGAAGGCGTGCCAGCGGGGCCCATGGCGCCATAGCGCACGCAGCGCCAGGGCCAGCACGACCCACCAAAGGCTCTCTCGCAGCGCCATCTGTGGACGCTGAGCATCAGGTTGCGAACGTGTCGCTGGCTGGAACGTCAGCGTGATGGCGGGCAGGCTGGCCTGCTCAATCCGGCCACTTTGGGTATTAAACCAGGGCAGGTCTATAGGGGGGAGCTGGTAGTCACCGCTCTGCTCCGCAACCAGAGTCTGGCGCCATTGTCGCTCAAACAGCAGCTTGCCATCGCGATAACGCTCCTGCTGTTGTTCGCCATCAGGATGGGCCTGCACACCCGTGGGCAGTTGATGGGCCAGCAGGGGAGCAAGCTGGATCTGGCCGCTGTCACCATTTTCCATGGTCAGGGTGAGGATCCGGACCAGGGGTTCACCGACTTCTCCCGTGGTGGCTGGTTCAAGCCGATGGCTCAGGGTCAGCCGGGTGGCCACCGGCGTGGCGGGGGCCTTGTCTACTCGAATCTCGAGTGGTGCCGCGCGGGCCGAGAGTTTTTGCGCTTTTCCCCCTTGCTGCGTGAGCTGCCCCTGCAAGCGGGGGGAGTCGAGGTGCCAGAGCCCCGGCGCCTTTGCCTGAACGAGCCAGCTGCGGGTGAGCCTGCCGGGCAGACCCGCCTGAGCGGGGGCGATCCACTCATCGCTACCGAGACGACGGATGGTGAAGTGGGCAGAACTGAGCTCGCTCAGGGCCGGGTTTTGCATGCTGGTGGGCAGCCAAAGGGTTAGCCGGTAGAGCACCGGCTGGCCGGGATAGAGCGGGCCCTGATGATCAAGGCTTGCCTGCATCTCGAGGGGCGAGGGTGCCTCGGGCTGTGGCAGCGCCGCTGTTTTCGCCTCTCTCAATGGCAGGGTAAGCGAGGGGGTAAACTCATTTCCCAGCTTGAGCGGGGCAATCACCACCTCTGCATTCGCGGGTGAGTCGCTCTGGTGCAGCGGGATCTGCCAGCGTGTCAGTTGTTGTACCGGGGTCGTGACCCGGCTCATGGTCACTCTGCCCACTGCAAACTGGCGCAGTAGGGGGGTGATTTCCAGCTCGCTGCTCTGGCGCTCGCCATCCGCTTCGATGATCAGCAGCCAATCGCTGGAGTCGGCCCCCGGCAGCAGCTCTGCGCGAGGGGGTAAGGCCCAAGCAAGTGGACTCGCCAGTGCGAGCAACAGTCCCCATCCTGCCCGCGTCACCAGGGCTCCTCCACCTTGATCAGATCACGGCGCAGAGCCTCTTTGCGCAGCCGCTGCTCCAGCAGCAACACCGGGGGAGAGGGGGGCAGGGGCATTGCCGCTGCCTGCTGATCAGCAGATGGTTCGGGATGCTTGCTGCTGTTGGTGTTGGGGGCTGCCGCCGCACCGCCTTGTAACAGAGAGAGGTTATAGAGCGCATCCTCATGGCTGGGCTCCAGCGCCAGAGCGGCCAGATAGGCCTCCTTGGCTGCCGCAAACTCCCCCAGTTGCAGCAGGGCATTGCCGCGGTTGTAGTGGGCAGTGGCGCTCGCCGCTTGCTGATAGGCTGCGATGGCTTGCCGGTATGCTCCAGCCCGATACCAGGCGTTGCCGCGCCAGACCGGATCATTGAAGGTGCGGGCTGCCTGCTGAAAATCTCCCTCTTGATAAGCCTGCATCGCTTGCAGCTCCCCTCTCTCTGCCGCTTGCAGATCTTGTGGCGCAAGCAGCTGCGCTCCCACCATCAGCGCCACCACCATCAGCCGGGCGCCGACTCTGGCAAGCAAGGCCAGCGGTAACAAGGGGATCAGCAACCAGGGGCCAAGATCCAGTGGTGCCGGGGTGAGGGCCGAGGTCGTGGTGGGGAGGGGGGCAAATCGAGGAACGTCGCTGCCAAGCCATTGCAGCTCACCGCCGAGCCGATTGGCCAGTGCGGCAATGGCCTGACTATCGGGGGTGGGCAACTGCTCGGGCATGCGGGTGGCAAACCCTAACTCATTGGCCGGGATAGCGGGCATGGGGGCCGGTTGACCGCTGCTGGCGAGCAGAATATCGAGTCGAGCCGACTGGGTGTCGCGGCAAAGAAGGCGCTGCTGGCAGGGCCACAGGGCAGCAATTTGGGTCATCTGGTTCGTGGTGAGGTCGTCGGTGATCAGCAGCAGACGCGCCTGTTCACCGGGAGCAATCTGCTTCATGGCAAGCTCAACGGCCCGTGCCGGGTTGCTGCCCTGCAGCGGCATGATATCGGGGCGCAAGTCGGGCAGCAGCAGCGCAAGGGCCTGATGATCCCGGGTGGGCGGCATGGCGAGATAGGCATCGCCTGCGTAGAGGATCAGTGCAATGCGCTCCCCCTTGGCACCGCTCAGCAGTTGCTGCAGCTGCCATCTGACCCGGGTCGCCCGATCCGGTTTGAGATCGGTGGCGGTCATCGAGCGTGACAAGTCCAGCAGCCAGATATCGAGCGGTGCCGCAGGCTGCTGTTGCAGCTCACCGCGCAGTGCCGGTCCGCTCAAGGCCAAAATGACGGGCAGGGTTGCCAGCCAGAGCCAGGGGTGCTGAGGACGGGATGCTGGCAGCAGATAAGCCTGCATCACAGGTGCGAGCAGCGGCGGCTGGCGATGATGGCGCCACCCTTGCCAGAGCCAGGGGATGAGTGCGATCAGCCACAGGGGACGGAGCAAGATCAGCTCCATCTGCGCGCGCCTCGTGCCAGCCAGCTACGCACCATGCGAAACTCCAGCCTGCCGTGCCCTGATGGCAGAAGCAGCAAGCCACAAAGCAGTGCCAACGGCCAGGGGTAGAGCTCGATCACCGGCTGGTACTGGGCAACGGGCATAGGGGCTGGTTCAAGGGCATTGAGGGTCGCGTTGATGGCATCGAGATCGCTCTGGGTACGTGCCCGAAAGTAGCGTCCCTGGCCTGTCTGCGCCAGCGCTTGAAGAAGCGGCTCGTCCAGTTCGCTGCTGGGATCAGCCTGACCGCTGCCTGCCTCATCGTAGGGTTGGATAAAGGTATCGGGATCGGCTCCGACCCCCAGCGTATAGATCCGTATTCCCTGCGCCGCGGCGAGTTTGGCCTCTTGCAGCGGATCCGCGTTGCCTGCGGTATTGCGGCCATCGGTGACCAGCAGCAGGGCGGTGGGGCGATGGGGATCCCCATGCTGATGTGCCAGCTGGATCGCCTCGCCAAGGGCGGTGGTACGGCCGACCAGATCAAAATCGAGCTCGTCGCTCAAGGTCAACAGCGCCGGGATCTCCTGAGTGAGGGGAGAGAGCAGGTAGGCGTGATCGGCAAAGACAATAAGGCCCACCCTGTCTCCGGCCCGTTTGGCGATCAGCGCCTTGATCTGCTGGCGCACTGCCGTCAGCCGTGCTTGCTGCTCACCGTTGTCGAGCATATCCGGGGTGCGCATGCTGTCTGACAGGTCCACCGCCAGCAGCAGATCCCGATTCCCTTCATATTGGATAACCGGTTCCCCCCACCACTGGGGGCGGCAGAGGGCGAGGATGAGGGCACCCCAGAGCAGCATGGCGCGCCAGAGCGGCAATCCGGCGTGGGGACGCAGCAGCGCAAACCCGGGGTGAGCCAGATAACCGCGGCGTAGGGGCGGCAATCCGAAGCGCACCAGCAAGGGCAGCACCAGCGCCAGCGCAAACCAGGGCCAGGCCAGGATCATGAATGCCTCCGCGTGGCTTTGCGCCCCGAGCGAGGGGAGAGCTGCAAAAAGAGGGTTTGACCCCAGCGGCGATAATATTGCCGCAACTGTTCGCACTGCTCGCGGCTCGGGTTCTGGCTGCCATAGAGCCAACTGCTCCAGTGAGGGGCGAACTGGCTGAAATCGCTGCCGCCGTGACGATCGACAAAGGCGAGCCACGCCTCTCCTTGCTGTTGGCGCGCCTCGGGCCAGCGTTGCAGCGCTTCATGACGCAGGGCTTCCTGTATGCGTGCCACCAGTAGCGCCGGATCCCCCTCCAGCTGGCGGCACCAGCGGCGGTAACGTATCACTCTCTGGGCAATCAGGACGATCAGTAGCAGCAATAAGCCGGTGATCAGCAGCCACAATAGCGCCTGCACCCTGGGATCAAGACTCTGTTCAATCAGATCCGGCCCCGGGTGGATGTCGCGCATCAGGGCGGTCAGTGGCGGGGTAATGGCCTCGGAGGCGGGACTGGCGCTGTCGAGTTCGGCGGGCGTGATCATCCCTGATGACATAACCCCTCCTGCCACTGTTGTTGCAGCGTCTGGCTGTTATCGAGCAGATAGAGGCGCTGCACCAGCGGCAGCAACTGCTGCTTGCTGTGGGCCAGCTGCTGCTCGGCGGCTTGCCGGTAGCGCTGGGAAAAACCGGCATGGCCTCCATCCAGCCAGCCCTGATAGTGTTGCCCAGGCCGATCGATGGCCACCGGTAGCTGGCCGCCTTGGGGAAGGGCTGCCTCGAGGGGATCGCGGATCTGCCAATAGTGAATATCGTGGCGCCGCGAGAGCAACTGCAACTGCTGACAGAGCGCCGACTCGCAGGGCCTGTGATCGGTGATGATCGTCAACTTGGCTCCGTGAGGCAGCTTCACGCCGGACAAGATGTCACCCAGCGAGTGAGAGAGCGCACGTCGTGCCAGCCCTTGCTGGTAGTGATGGCAGAGGGATTCGAGCAGGGGCAGTACGCTGCCGCGCTGGCTCTGGTGTTGGGGAATAAGCCCGTGGCAGATCAGAGTGTTGTGTTGCTTCATTCCTTGCCAGATCAGGGCCGCCGCCAGCTCGCAGGCAAGGCGCGCCTTGAGCTGCAGCGTGGAGCCGAAATACATGGCGGGAGAGAGATCGAGCAGCAGCCAATGCGCCTGATCGAGCTCCTCGCTATAGAGGCGGGTATAGGGACGACCGAGGCGAGCCGTCACCCGCCAGTCGATGTGGCGCACTTCGTCACCAGCCTGATAGGCGCGCAGCTCCCGAAACGTGAGCCCGGGGGAGCGGCCCGGTTTGCCTCGTTCGCTGCTGCTTTTGCCTGCTCTTGGTCTGGCTCTGGCGTTGGCCCAGAGCCGGATATTGAGCAGCTGTGGCAGCGACAGGGCGATATCGGGATGCAGGCAGGGATCTAGGGGCATGGCACCTGATCCAGCAGTTGGGCGATCAGAATGTCATTATCCAGATTGTCGGCCAGTGCCTGATAGCTGGGAATAAGGCGGTGGCGCAGCACCGGATAGGCTTGCAGCTGGATATCTTCCGGCAGCACATAATCACGTCCTGCAAGCCAGGCTCGGGCGCGGGCAGAGCGAGCCAGCCCCAGCGTGGCGCGGGGGCTGGCCCCCACGGCAATCAGCGGTTCAAGAGCCGGGCACAGACCGCTGCCCGGGCGGGTGGCGCAGACCAGCTCCACCAGATAGTGCTCCAGTCGGCTTTGCATGGTGACCGCCAGCACCTCGCTGCGGGCACGTTGCAAGGTGGTCTGACTCAGGGTCACTGGCACCGCGCCAAGTTGTTCGCCGCTGGCGTTGAGCTGCAAGATGGCCAGTTCCATGGTGGGGCTGGGGTAGTCCACCATCAACTTGAGCAAAAAACGGTCGAGCTGAGCCTCCGGCAGGGGATAGGTCCCCTCCTGCTCGATGGGATTCTGGGTAGCGGCCACCATAAAGAGAGGCGGCAGCCGCCAGCTCTTTTTGCCCACGGTGATCTGGTGCTCGGCCATGGCTTCCAGCAGCGCCGATTGCACCTTGGCCGGTGCCCGGTTGATCTCGTCTGCCAGCACCAGATGGTTGAACAGGGGGCCGGGCTGGAATACAAAACTGGCATCCTGCGGGTGGAACACCTCGCTGCCGGTGAGATCTGCCGGGAGCAGATCAGGGGTGAACTGGATGCGAGCAAAGCGCCCCTCGACAGCGCCAGCGAGCGCCTTGACGGCGCGGGTTTTGGCAAGACCGGGCGCCCCTTCGATTAACACATGTCCTTCACATAACAGGGCGATCAGGAGCCCTTCAATGAGCTCCTCCTGCCCCAGAATCTGACTGCCAAGATAGTCCCTAAGTGCGCTGAACTCGGCCGCTGCCATGCGATAAACCCGTTGTTTTTATGGAAGTTGATCTTTTTATACTCCAGTTGCTCCCCAAGGGCGAGCAAAGGGGCCTTGCCGTGCTTAATTTAGTTTCAATCAGCTGTATGAAACTTGTGATTGGATTGTTAAGATGTGGCGCAATGAGGTCAGACCTCTGCCTTTTAAACCAAGGAGCCAGGATGAAACAGCCATTGAAACTGACGACTCGCCAGGGCGAACGGATTGCCGTCGTGGCGGGGCTGCGTACCCCCTTTGCCAAGCAGGCCACCGCCTTTCATGGCGTGCCAGCAGTCGATCTCGGCAAACTGGTGGTGAGCGAGTTGCTCGCCCGCACCGATCTCGATCCCATGCTGATCGACCAGCTGGTGTTTGGCCAGGTGGTGCAGATGCCGGAAGCCCCCAACATTGCCCGCGAGATCGTGCTCGGGACCGGCATGAGCGTCACCACCGATGCCTATAGTGTCTCCCGCGCCTGCGCCACCAGTTTTCAGGCGGTGGCCAACGTCACCGAATCCATCATGGCCGGTACTGTGGATATCGCCATCGCCGGCGGCGCCGACTCCTCTTCCGTGCTGCCCATCGGGGTGAGCAAGACGCTGGCGCGCGCGTTGGTGGATCTCAACAAGGCGCGCAATTTGCAGCAGCGCTTCAATATTCTGCGTCAACTGCGGGTCAAGGATCTGCTGCCGGTGCCGCCTGCAGTGGCGGAATATTCGACCGGTCTCTCCATGGGGCAGACCGCCGAGCAGATGGCCAAGAGTCACCAGATCAGCCGCGAGGCGCAAGATGCGCTGGCTCACCGCTCCCACACACTGGCAGCTCAGGCCTGGGCCGATGGCAAGCTCAATGGCGAGGTGTTTACCGCCCATGTGCCGCCCTACAAGTCACCGCTGGAGCGGGACAACAATATCCGTGAAAGCTCGGATCTCGCGAGCTACGCCAAGCTCAAACCGGTGTTTGACCGGGTCCATGGCACAGTGACTGCCGCTAACGCCACCCCGCTCACCGACGGCGCTGCCGCCGTGCTGCTGATGCGGGAAGGGCGGGCGAAAGAGCTGGGTCTCGAACCGCTGGGCTATATCCGCAGTTTCGCTTTTTCGGCCATCGATGTATGGCAAGACATGTTGATGGCGCCCTCCTATGCCACGCCGCTGGCGCTGGACCGTGCCGGTATCACGCTCAGCGATCTGACCCTGATCGACATGCACGAAGCCTTCGCCGCCCAGACTCTGGCCAACCTCAAGATGTTTGCCAGCCACGAGTTTGCCCGTGACAAGCTGGGCCGCGATCAGGCCATCGGCGAGGTAGACATGGACAAGTTCAACGTCCTCGGCGGTTCGCTGGCCTACGGCCACCCCTTTGCCGCGACCGGTGCGCGGATGATCACCCAGACCCTGCACGAGTTGCGTCGTCGCGGTGGGGGATTGGGGCTCAACACCGCTTGTGCGGCGGGTGGATTGGGCGTGGCTATGGTGTTGGAGGTTGAATGATGAACGCTAAGACTTTTTCCCTGGATGTTCGCAAAGATGGCATCGGCATCCTCACCATGGATGTGCCGGGCGAGAGCATGAATACCCTCAAGGCCGCCTTTGTGGAGGAGATCCGCACCGTACTGGCCGAGGTCAAACGCAACAAGGATTTGATCGGTCTGGTGATCACCTCCGGCAAGAAGGACTCCTTCATCGCCGGTGCCGATATCACCATGCTGGCCGCCTGCACCAGTGCCAAGGATGCCGAGACCCTGTCGCGGGAAGGGCAGGAGATCTTTGCCGAGATCGAGGGACTGACCATTCCGGTGATCGCCGCCATTCACGGTCCCTGCCTTGGTGGCGGGCTGGAGTTGGCGCTGGCCTGTCATGGCCGGGTGGTGACCGAGCACGGCAAAACCGTGCTGGGATTGCCGGAAGTTCAGCTCGGCCTGCTGCCAGGCTCTGGCGGTACCCAGCGTTTGCCGCGCCTCATCGGGGTAGCCAAGGCGCTGGATCTGATGCTGACCGGCAAGCAGGTGCGGGCCAAACAGGCCAAGAAATTGGGGCTGGTGGACGATGTGGTGCCGCCTTCCATCCTGCTGGATGCTGCCATCAAGCTGGCCAAGAAGGGCAAACCGCGCCATCAGTTGAAACGGGATCTGCAGGGCAAGGTGCTGGAGACCAACAAGCTGGGCCGCAAGGTGCTGTTCGATCAGGCCAGCAAGGGGGTGAAAGCCAAGACCCGTGGCAACTACCCGGCGCCGGAGCGGATCCTGGACGTTGTGCGTATCGGCGTGGAGGAGGGGATGAAGGCTGGCCTCGCCGCCGAGTCCCGCCACTTTGGCGAGCTGGTGATGACGGCTGAGTCTGCCGCCCTGCGCTCCATTTTCTTTGCCACCACCGAGATGAAGAAAGAGGTTACCTATCAAGGGGCCGAGCCGCGCAAGGTGGCCCATGCCGCCGTGCTGGGCGGTGGTCTGATGGGGGGCGGCATCGCGTTCGTCACCGCCACCAAGGCGGGCGTACCGGTGCGGATCAAGGATGTGGCCAGCAGCGGTATCGGCAACGCCATGCGCTACAGCTACGACATTCTGGCCAAGAAGCTCAAGCGCCGTCACATCCTGCGCAGCGAGCTGGAAAAGCAGATGAGCCTGCTGACCGGTACCCTCGACTACTCCGGTTTCCACCGGGTCGACATGGTAGTGGAGGCGGTGTTTGAGGATCTCAATCTCAAGCACCAGATGGTGAAAGACGTGGAGCGTGAGTGCGGTGAGCACACCGTGTTTGCCTCCAACACCTCCTCCCTGCCCATCAACCAGATTGCGGCAGAGGCGGCGCATCCGGAGCGGATCGTGGGGCTGCACTACTTCAGCCCGGTCGACAAGATGCCGCTGGCGGAGATCATCCCCCACGCTGGCACCAGTGCCGAGACGGTCGCCACCACCCTGGCTTTTGCCCGTGCTCAGGGCAAAACGCCCATCGTGGTGAAGGACGAAGCCGGTTTTTACGTCAACCGCATTCTCGCGCCCTACATGAACGAAGCGGCGCGACTGGTGCTGGAAGGAGAGCCGGTGGAGGTGCTGGATAGTGCGCTGCTGGACTTTGGCTTCCCGGTCGGTCCCATCACCTTGCTCGATGAGGTGGGGATCGATGTGGGTGCCAAGATCTCCCCCATCCTCGAGAAAGAGCTGGGTGGCGAGCAGTTCCAGGCACCCAAGGCGTTCGACAAGCTGCTGCAAAACGATCGCAAGGGACGCAAGAACGGCAAGGGTTTCTATCTCTACGGCAAGGCGGCACCGCGCAACAAGCTGACCGGCAAAGAGGGCAAGAAGACGGTGGATGAGAGCGTCTATGGCGTGCTCGGCATCAAACCTTCCGCCAAGCTGGCCCGCCAAGAAATCGCCGAACGCTGCGTACTGCTGATGCTCAACGAAGCAGCCATGGCGCTGGATAGCGGAGTGGTGGGCTCGGCCCGTGATGGCGATATCGGGGCCATCTTCGGCATCGGCTTCCCGCCTTTCCTCGGCGGCCCGTTCCGTTATATGGACACGCTCGGGATCGATCATCTGGTTGGCCGTCTGGAGTATTATCAGAAGCGCCACGGCGACCGGTTTGCTCCCTGTGCCCGCCTCAAGGCGATGGCCGCAGAGCAGCAGACCTTCTACTGATAACCGCTGCAGATTGACCGCAAGGCAAAGAGGCCCGCACCCCATTCGGGCCTCTTTCTATGTTGTGGTGTGTGCGGGTTGTATGGTTTGAACAGCGATTCTGCAGGCAGAGGCGGCCGATAAAAAAACAGCCCACCGAAGTGGGCCGTCGAGATATCGGGTCACGGGTCAGATCCCCGGTTTGCGCTCCGGGCAGCGGCCGATGATATCGGGTGGCAGATCGCCGTTATCCTGCTCCAGCACCACGTCGAACCCCCACAGTTGATGCAGGTGTTTGAGCACCTCATGACGCGAGTCGCCAAGGGGAATGCGGTTGTGGGGCACATAGCGCAGGGTGAGGGAGCGATCCCCCTTCACGGCCACATTGTAGACCTGAATGTTGGGTTCCAGATTGCTGAGGTTGTACTGGGCCGACAGGGTGTTGCGCACCTGACGGTACCCCTCGTCATTGTGGATGGCGGAGACCTTCAGATAGTTCTTCAGATCGTCGTCATCGATGGCGAACAGCTTCATATCCCGCATTACCTTCGGGCTTAAGAACTGGCTGATAAAGCTCTCATCCTTGAAGTTCTGCATGGCAAAGTGGAGGGTCTCGACCCAGTTGCTGCCAGCGTAATCGGGGAACCACTGTCTGTCCTCCTCGGTCGGGTTCTCGCAGATGCGGCGCAGGTCGGTAAACATGGCAAACCCCAGCGCATAGGGGTTGATCCCCGAGTAGTAGCGACTGTTGTAGGCCGGTTGATAGACCACATTGGTGTGGCTGTGCAGCACCTCCATCATGAAACGATCGCTCAGCTTGCCCTCGTCATAAAGGTGATTGAGGATGGTGTAGTGCCAGAACGTGGCCCACCCCTCGTTCATCACCTGGGTCTGCTTTTGCGGATAGAAATACTGGCTGATCTTGCGCACGATGCGCACCACTTCCCGCTGCCAGGGCTCCAGCAAGGGGGCATTCTTCTCGATGAAGTAGAGAATGTTCTCCTGGGGCTCGGCGGGGTAGCGCCTGTCCTCCACCCCCGCGGCTTTATGCTGCTTGGGCAGGGTACGCCACAGCTCGTTGACCTGAGTCTGCAGATAATCTTCCCGCGCCTTCTGACGCCGCTTCTCCTCCGCCATCGAGATCTTCTGGGGCCGCTTGTAACGATCCACCCCGTAGTTCATCAGTGCATGACAGGAGTCCAGTAATCGCTCTACTGCTTCAATACCGTGTTTTTCTTCACACTCGGTAATGTATTTTTTGGCAAACAGCAGGTAGTCGATGATCGAGGACGCATCGGTCCACGCCTTGAACAGGTAGTTGTTCTTGAAGAAGGAGTTGTGACCGTAGCAGGCGTGGGCCATCACCAGCGCCTGCATCGGCATGGTGTTCTCCTCCATCAGGTAGGCGATGCAAGGGTCCGAGTTGATGACGATCTCGTAGGCCAGCCCCATCTGGCCGCGCTTGTAGTTGCGCTCGGTATGGATAAAGCGCTTGCCGAATGACCAGTGTTGATAGCCGATGGGCATGCCGACACTGGAGTAGGCATCCATCATCTGCTCGGCGGTGATCACCTCGATCTGGTTGGGGTAGGTGTCCAGCTTGTAGAAACGGGCGACCCGGGCGATCTCCTGGTGATAGGTCTCCAGCAGATCGAAGTTCCAGTCTGGTCCGTCATCCAGTGGCGCTACACGTTTTTCAGTTTCGATCATGTGACCTCCTCACGCCGCTTGTTTCTTGAACAGCTCGCGGAACACCGGATAGATATCCTCGACCTTGCGAATATGCTCCATCGCAAAATGGGGGAACTGGCTGGCGACCGATTCATATTCGTGCCACAGAGTCTGGTGGGCACGGGTGGTGATCTCGATGTAGGAGTAGTAGCGCACCCTTGGCATGATGTCTCGCGCCAGGATCTCCCTGCACTGCGGTGAGTCATCGGCCCAGTTGTCACCGTCCGATGCCTGCGCCGCATAGATGTTCCACTGGTTGGCGGGATAACGCTCGTTGATGATGTCGTTCATCATCTTGAGCGCGCTGGAGACGATGGTGCCGCCGGTCTCCTGGGAGTAGAAGAACTCGTGTTCATTCACCTCCTTGGCCTGGGTGTGGTGGCGAATATAGACCACCTCGACGTTCTTGTAAGTCCGGCTCAGGAACAGATAGAGCAGGATATAGAAACGCTTGGCCATCTCCTTGGTGGCTTGATCCATGGAGCCCGAGACGTCCATCAGACAGAACATCACCGCCTGGCTGGAGGGGACGGGCCGTTTGACGAAGTTGTTGAACTTGAGATCGAAGGTGTCGATAAACGGCACCGCATCGATCCGCCGTTTCAACTCCCTGATCTCCTTCTCGAGCAGGGCTATTTCGGCAAAGTGTTCGTTGGGATCGGCGGCCAGCAGGGCCAGCCGATCTTCCAGTTCATGCAGCTGGCGTTTCTTGCCCGCTTGCAGTGCCATGCGCCGCGCCAGCGAATTTTGCAGGGAGCGCACCACGTTGATGTTGGCGGGCACCCCGTTGGAGGTGTAGCCCGCCCGGTAGGTTTTCATCTCCATCAGCTGGTTGAGCTGGGTTTTCTGCAGCCTTGGCAGCTCCAGATCCTCAAACAGCAGATCCAGGTACTCATCCTTGGAGATCTGGAACACGAAATCATCGGCCCCTTCCCCCTGATTGGATGCCTGTCCCTCGCCGGACCCCTGTCCTCCGCCCCCTCCTTTGGGGCGGTCTATCTTGTCGCCGGAGACGAATTGATCATTGCCGGGATGCACCATCTCCCGTTTACCGCCTTGCCCCTGATGGAAATGGGGTTCGCCGATATCCTTGGTCGGGATGCTGATGTTCTCGCCCTTGTCTACGTCCTGAATGCTGCGCTTGGAGACAGCATCCGAGACCGCTTGTTTTATCTGCTTCTTGTAGCGGCGGATGAAGCGCTGCCGATTGACAGCGCTTTTGTTTTTGCCGTTGAGCCTGCGGTCGATAAAATGCGCCATAACTCCCCCTTGAACAGTCAGGGTCAGGATGACTTGCGTACCCTGAGATACCATTCGGAGAGCAGTCGCACCTGTTTGCGGGTGTAGCCTTTCTCCATCATCCGTTCGACAAAGTTATCGTGCTTCTTCTGCTCCTCGGCCGAGGTTTTGCTGTTGAAGGAGATAACCGGCAGCAGCTCTTCCGTGTTGGAGAACATCTTCTTCTCGATCACGGTGCGCAGCTTCTCGTAACTGGTCCAGTTGGGGTTACGGCCTGCATTGTTGGCCCGGGCACGCAGCACGAAGTTGACGATTTCGTTACGGAAATCTTTCGGGTTGCTGATCCCGGCGGGTTTTTCAATTTTCTCCAGCTCGCTGTTGAGGGATGCTCTGTCAAACAGCTGGCCGGTCTCGGGGTCACGGTACTCCTGATCCTGGATCCAGAAGTCGGCGTAGGTGACGTAGCGATCGAAGATGTTCTGACCGTACTCGGAGTAGGACTCGAGATAGGCGGTCTGGATCTCCTTGCCGATGAACTCCACATAGCGTGGGGTCAGATAGCCCTTGATGAACTCAAGGTAGCGATCGTGCAGCTCTTGCGGGAACTGCTCGCGCTCGATCTGCTGCTCCAGCACATAGAAGAGGTGCACCGGGTTGGCGGCCACTTCCGCGTGGTCGAAGTTGAAGACGCGGGAGAGGATCTTGAACGCAAAACGGGTAGAGAGACCATTCATCCCCTCGTCTACACCGGCGTAGTCGCGATACTCCTGATAGCTCTTCGCCTTCGGATCGGTGTCTTTGAGGCTCTCGCCATCATAGACCCGCATCTTGGAGTAGATGCTGGAGTTTTCAGGCTCTTTCAGCCGTGACAGTACCGAGAATTGACCCAGCAGTTCGAGGGTGCCCGGCGCACATTTGGCGTCGGTCAGTTCACTGTTGATCAGCAGTTTTTCGTAGATCTTCACCTCTTCCGAGACGCGCAGGCAGTAAGGCACCTTGACGATGTAGACCCGGTCGAGGAAGGCTTCGTTGTTCTTGTTGTTACGGAACTGCTGCCACTCGGATTCGTTGGAGTGGGCCAGCAGGATGCCGTCAAAGGGGAGGGCAGAGAGCCCTTCGGTGCCGTTGTAGTTCCCCTCCTGAGTGGCAGTCAGCAGCGGGTGCAGCACCTTGATGGGCGCCTTGAACATCTCCACAAATTCCATCACACCCTGGTTCGCCTTGCACAGCGCGCCGGAGTAGGAATAAGCATCGGCGTCATCCTGGGCGAAGTGCTCCAGCATACGGATGTCGACCTTGCCGACCAGCGAGGAGATATCCTGGTTGTTGTCATCGCCAGGCTCGGTTTTGGCGATGGCGATTTGATCGAGGATGGAGGGGTTGACCTTCTCCACCTTGAACTTGCTGATATCGCCGCCAAACTCGTGCAGGCGCTTGGCCACCCAGGGAGACATGATGGGACGCAGGTAGCGGCGCGGGATGCCGTACTCTTTCTCCAGGATCTCCCCGTCCTCTTCGATATCGAACAGGCAGAAGGGGTGATCATTGACCGGTGAGCCCTTGATGCGATAGATGGGTACCTTTTGCATCAGGGATTTTAGTTTTTCTGCCAGCGAGGATTTACCGCCGCCAACGGGGCCCAGCAGATAGAGGATCTGTTTCTTCTCCTCCAGCCCTTGGGCGGAGTGTTTGAGGTAGGAGACGATCTGTTCGATGGCCTCTTCCATCCCGTAGAAATCCTTGAAGGCGGGATAGCGTGCCACGACGCGGTTGGAGAAGAGTCGGCTCAGTCTGGGGTTGGCAGAGGTGTCTACCATCTCCGGCTCACCGATGGCGGTCAGCAGACGTTCGGCTGCGGAGGCATAGCAGGCTTTGTCCTGCTTACACATATCCAGGAATTCCTGGATGGTATATTCCTCTTCTCTCGCTTTCTCATATCGCTGTTGGTAATGCTCGAATATGCCCATAACTTTGCCCTCGTTATAGTCGCTTACCCTGAAAAAAGTGGATGACTGCTTTTGTGTTGTGCGCTTTTAAAGCCTAGTCAACAGCCTCCAGTAATCCATCACGGTTGATTGGTTAAATTCTGAAGAATCCTGCCCGATCCTTGTGCGGGAAGGGTCAGTCAACAACACCGCTATGTTACTGACTGTTAAATTATTTTTGCCACGATAGTGAGGTAAATGTCAAAGACATAAAAAATAAATGTTTATGGGAAACGGGGAACTTATTGCGAAAAGATTAAGGCTTTCGATGAAAGGCAACAGGGGGGCGGGCTGGCGGGGCTATGGATGAAAATGTCATTACGTGTACGTCAACGTAAATGCGCTTGTTTGGAGCTTGAGCTCTAATTTTTACATTGACGCTACATTTCGGGTGCCCTAGATTGGCGATGTGTGAGCAGCATGACGCTTTAGCAAGAGAGTTGACTGTTACCTCACCAAGCTCTGTTTAAGCACGTTTCCGTTGGCTTGACCCTCGCAACCGCGAGGGTCTTCTTTTTTCAGCATCCGCAGACGCGTATAGCTGCTGGTGGATGTAGAGGCCGCACATGATCACCCGATCATAGGGATCACCGATCAAGGGTAGGCTTGTTGCACAGCTGTCAGGACGCGGGCAAACGGGTGTGCGGCCAGTTGGCCTGCACCCGCCAGCGATTTGGCTTTGACCCTGCTGGTCAGCGGTGTAGCGATACCGCACAGGAAACGGGCCAGCACCCGGGCATCCACTGAACCGGTCTTGGCAATCAGCGGATCGCACCAGGCGCGGATCCCCGCCTCGTTTGGCATGGCCAGTTGGGGCAGGGGCGGGAGATGCGCCACCTCGCCGCGACAGACCGAACAGTGGCCGCAATGAACCGGCGCTGCCTCATCGGCGAAATAGCGGGCGAGGCGGTGACTCAGGCATTCATCCGAGGTGAAAAAGTCGAGCATGGCTTGCAGTCTTGCCAGCTCGCTCTGCTCTTTTTGCAAGAAGAGCGCATGGAGCGCGTTAGCCTCCTGCTCGCTGTCCCACCCCTGACGGGTGATGCGGTAGACCTCGGTCATCTGCTTGCTTTCGAGCTCGATCCAGCCCTGTTGCTGCAGGTAGTCGAGCGCCGCAACGGCCCGCTGCCGCTCTCCCTGATAGCCCTGCCAGAGGGCGTCAAAGTCCATGGTGCACCAGCTGCGCGCTTGCGGGGCGCAGGCGAACAGTTGCTCCAGAAACTGGCGCCGATCCGGATTGAAGCGACTCACTATCTCGCCTTTATCCAGCACAAACTTGAAGCGGTAGTCGGCGTAGTAGCTGTAGGCCGGGGTGATGATGCCCGCCATCTCCAGATAGACCAGCAGGGTTTTAAGGGGCAACTGGCGGATATTGGTGTCGTTGGAGAGGCGCAGCAGGGTGAATTCCCACTCGGCCCCGCTCTGCCCGATGATGGCGAGCAGCTGGAGGATGGCACTCAAATCCGGGGTATCGCCGTAGACGAAGTTCTCCAGCACCGGCAGCTGGCTCTGGTTGGCTAGCACGATACAGCGTGATGGTTGGCCATCCCGCCCGGCGCGGCCAATCTCCTGGCTGTAGTTCTCGATGGATTTGGGCAGATCGTAGTGAATGACCCGCCGGATATCCGCTTTGTCGATCCCCATACCAAAGGCGATAGTGGCGACGATGCAATCCACCTTGCCAGCCATGAAGTCGTGCTGGATCTGGCTGCGCAGCGCCGAGTCGAGTCCGGCATGGTAGGCGCGGGCGTTGATCCCTTGCCTAATGAGCTGCTCGGCGCAGGCTTCTGCGGTGTGCTGCAAGGTGACGTAGACGATGGTGGGTGCCGCCGGCTCTCGCGTCAGCGTTCGTGCGAGCCAGCCATCTCGCGCGTCGGGCGCCAAGGGAATGACCGCCAGATCAAGATTGGATCGGTAGAAACCGGTGACTACAACTCCTTCAGGCTCGATGCCGAATTTGGTCTGCATATCCTGAATAACCGCGGGTGTGGCGGTAGCGGTCAGCAGCAACACCTGGGGGATCTTCAGGTCATGGCGGTAGCTCGGCAGCTTGAGGTAGTCGGGGCGAAAGTTGTGGCCCCATTCCGAGATGCAGTGCGCCTCATCGACGACCAGCAGCGAGAGCGGCACTTGTTCGATAAAGCGGCGAAAACGCTCGTTCTTGAGCCGCTCCACCGAGATCATCAGGATCTTGAGCTGCCCATCCAGCGCTTGCTGCATCACTCTGCGGCTCTCCTCCGGGCTTTGGCTCGAGTCGAGGGTGGCGGCGCTTATTCCCTTGCTTTTGAGGAAGGCGAGCTGATCGTGCATCAGCGCCAACAGCGGCGAGATCACCAGGGTCAGGTGGGGCAGGGCGAGGGCGGGCAGCTGATAGCAGAGGGACTTGCCCGAGCCGGTGGGGAAGATGGCGGCGGCACTCTGGCCAGCCAGCACCCGGCTGATCACCGTCTCCTGGCCTGGCCTGAGTGTGGAGAAACCAAAATATTGGTTGAGCAGGGATGGGATCATGGCAAGGCTCCGCAGCAAATGGGGGATGATAGCACAGTGACACCGGTCACGGATGGCGACCCATGGTGCAGGGTGAGTGTGCCGATAAAACGTACAAAAATGGGTGGTTGCGCTGTAGTTAAGGTTTTGTTGCGGTTTTTTGTGATGGAAACAGGATATTTTTTGGTGAGCCGCTGGAAAAAAAAGATGGCGAATGGGATATTCCGTCATGCAATCCGGTGACTGGCGGATCGGCCCGACAGAAGGCTGGCCACAGACACCACACTCGGGCGACAGGGGTTGCTCGGGTGCAAGATTGCTGACAGGACTCATGATTCATGCACTACGGTGCCTAGGGACTTTTTGATGACACAACAACACCCCCTCCTTCGGCTGGTCAATAGCACCAGTCTGGTCAGCCAGATCCTGGTTGGTCTGGTATTCGGTATCTTGCTGGCACTGTTTGCGCCCGAGTGGGCGAAAACGGCAGGTCTGCTCGGCAGCCTGTTCGTTGGCGCACTGAAAGCGGTGGCGCCGCTGCTGGTCTTCGTACTGGTCATGGCGGCCATTATTGGTCACAAGCAGGGTCAGAAGACCAACATGCGACCGATCCTGCTGCTCTATCTGTTTGGTACCTTCTCTGCGGCCGTGGTCGCGGTAGTCGCCAGCTTCCTGTTCCCCTCCAACCTCCATCTGGTCGCCAATACTGCCGAGATCACCCCGCCGGGCGGGATCACCGAGGTGCTGCAGACTCTGCTGTTCAACGTGGTGACCAACCCGGTCAAGGCGCTGATGGATGCCAACTATATCGGGATCTTGGCGTGGGCCATTGGTCTGGGTATCGCCATGCGCCATGCCAACGAAAGCACCAAGGCGCTGATCACCGACTTGTCTCACGGTGTCTCCACCATAGTGAAAGCGGTGATCCGCTGCGCCCCGCTCGGTATTCTGGGTCTGGTGGCCTCGACCCTGGCCGAGACCGGCTTCGACGCGCTGTTTGGCTATGCCCAACTGCTGGTGGTGCTGATCGGCTGCATGCTGTTTATCGCCTTCGTGGTCAACCCGCTGATCGTGTTCTGGAAGATCAAGCGCAACCCCTATCCGCTGGTGCTGACCTGCCTCAAAGAGAGCGGTGTGACCGCCTTCTTCACCCGCAGCTCTGCCGCCAACATTCCGGTCAACATGACGCTGTGTGAAAAACTGCGTCTGCCGGAAGATACCTACGCGGTCTCCATCCCGCTGGGTGCCACCATCAATATGGCGGGTGCGGCCATCACCATCACTGTGCTCGCCATGGCGGCGGTACATACCCTGGGGATGGAAGTGGACATGGCAACGGCCGTGCTGCTCTCCGTGGTTGCAACGGTCAGCGCCTGTGGCGCGTCCGGCGTGGCCGGTGGCTCCTTGCTGCTGATCCCGCTGGCGTGCAGTCTGTTTGGCATCAGCAACGATATCGCCATGCAGGTGGTAGCCGTCGGCTTTATCATCGGCGTGCTGCAGGATTCTGCCGAGACAGCCCTTAACAGCTCCACCGACGTGCTGTTCACCGCCGCGGCTTGTATGGCCGAAGATGAAACCCTGCTGGAACCTTCCGCGCTGCCCAGCAGCGAGGCGTGAGCCGGTAACGGTTTACATCACGATAATGTTGCGCCCTCTTCGGAGGGCGTTTTTTATGAGCCAATGTCGTCATCGCTGCTTGAGCTGGTCGCAAGTTCATTGGCTGATGTTTCATGTAACAGGCTATCTTGGTATCGCTCACCAATTGCTATCCAGACCTCATGTTAGATAGTTCCCTTCCTCTGGTGGCTGCCCCTCTCTGTGTGTCTCTGGTCTATTTGTCTCTGGTCTATTCGATAGCAGCAGTTCGATCCTGCCGTTTCCCTTGTCTGGATACACGCCTGTCTCTCTCTGTAAAAGGTGGGGAGGGCGACAGCATCAACCGTTGCCCCGTCACTTTGGAAAGGTCTCGGGGCGATGCAACGGTTGGATATTTCGCAGGGGCGTATCAGCGTGGTGTGGGGTGACAGAGAACGTATCTATTCCATACCGGTTGCAGGTCAGGTCGCGATTGCGCCATGGCGAGTCCGGGTGACCAGCAAATGGGGGGATTGGCTATGGGCTGTAGAAGATAGGGGAGTAGAGGATGGGCAGAGCGCAGAGATAAAAAAAGCCAGCCGAATGTTCGGCTGGCTTTTTTGCTATCAGAGCAGGTCGCGAAGATTAACCAACCAGCTGATAGAGGATGGCAGAGATGGCGATCATCCCCATGGTTGCAACGAAGGCGTTGCTGATATGGCCCTGATACTTCGCCATGGCCGGTACGCGCTTGATGGCGTACATCGGCATGATGAACAGGATGGTAGCGATGATCGGGCCGCCCAAGGATTCAATCATGCCCAGGATGGAGGGGTTAGCCACGGCGGTGCCCCACAGGGTCAGGATGAAGAAGGCGATGATGAACATCTCGACTTTCTTGGCATTCGGCTCTTTGCCGGAGTTGCGCATGTTCTGCACGATCATCCCTTTCAGACCTTCACGGGCACCCAGATAGTGGCCGAAGAAGGAGGAGACGATGGCCACGAACGCAACCAGCGGACCGAAGTAGGAGATGATGGGGCTGGCATGCTGGTTGGCCAGATAGGAGAGCACGGCGATGTTCTGGGCCTTGGCTTCTGCCAGCTGGGCCGGTGTCAGGCTCATGACGCAGGAGAAGACGAAGAACATCACGAAGCCCAGCAGCACCATGGCGGTACGCTTGAGGATGGCATCGGCTTTCTGGACGGCGTGATCACCGTGATCGCGGCGCTGTGCCAGCGAGAAGCTGGAGATGGCCGGGCTGTGGTTGAAGGAGAAGACCAGTACCGGGATGGTCAGCCACAGGGTGGTGGCGAAATCTTTGGCAGAGGGTACTTGCTCCAGCGCGGCGCCGGTCCAGTCCGGAATGAGGTACAAAGAGATACCGGCCAGAATGACGATCAGCGGGTAAACCAGGAACTCGGTGACTTTCAGCATCAGCTTCTCACCGGCCAGCATCACCGACATCATGCCCATGATCAGCACGATGGAGAGGATCCAGCGCGGCGGGGCGCTCATCTGCAGCTGGTTGACCATGAAGCTTTCAACGGTGTTGGTGATACCCACGCCGTAGATCAGCACGATGGGGTAGATGGCGAAGAAGTAGAGCAGGGTGATTAATTTACCGGCCCCCACGCCAAAGTGCTCTTCCACCACTTCGGTGATGTCTGCATTGGGCTTTTTGGAGGAGAGTACGAAGCGGGCCAGACCACGGTGGGCCAGATAGGTCATGGGACCCACCAGCAGCGCCATGACGACCAGCGGCCAGAAACCGCCCATACCCGCGTTGATCGGCAGGAACAGGATACCCGCGCCAACCGCGGTCCCGAACAGGCTGATGACCCAGGTAGAGTCGCGTTTTTCCCAACGAGTGGTTTGAGTAGAGCGGATCCCTTGCTCTGTTGACGCCGCAACTCCCTGCGTGCCAGTGACTGTGTTTGACATCTATCTCACCCCGAATGTGTGGTTCTTATTAAGTCGGCGCAAGGATACGGTTTTTTTAATCAAAAATGTTGATCAAATTCATCTTTACGGCACAGAAAACCGCACTTTCTTATGGAAATGTGATCAAAACAAGAAAAGTTCAATTTTTGTTTATCATCTGGCACGTTAGTTTAGTGTTAACGAGCAAATTTTGTGCGCGTAAATGTAAGCGAGATGTTATCTGGCGAGGTGTCGGGCTAGCTGGTTGATCATGCTGGCGGTGGCTCCCCAGATAAAGTGCTGTTGCCAGGGGATCCAGTAGATGGTGTGCTGTTTTCCGCCTCTGGCAAGGGTCAGGGGGATGTGGTTGCGCCGATCCAGCAGATGAGTCAGCGGCACTTCGAAGGCATGATCCACCTCATCCGGACTCAGGATGAGGGGATAGTCGCCATCGAGTAGCCCCAGCACCGGCAGCACCTCGAATCGTGACACCGTATTGAGCGGGTTGAGGGTGCCGATCACCTCGATCAGCTGCGCCGGAATGCCGAGCTCCTCTTCGGTCTCCCGCAACGCCGTGGCAATGAGGTTCTCATCGCCGGGATCCTGCCGCCCACCGGGGAAGCTTATCTGCCCCCCATGATGACGCAGCCGGGGGCTGCGCCGGGTCAATAACACGCTGAGCCCTTCGTCGCGCATCACCACCGGGATCAACACCGCCGCCGGACTGAGCCCGCCAATGGCGAGGCGATGGGCCGGGGCGGGTTGCTGCAACTGGAAGCGGGTCAGCAGTTCGTGGCGATCCATGGGAGGCAGCTCCATCTTTGATGCGGTTGCTGGTCGGGGTTACAGCGCCGACAACGGCGGCAGGATGCGGGCGACCTTGTCATAGGTCTCCTGATATTCGCTGTCGGCATCGGAGTCGGCGATGATGCCGCCACCGGCCCAGCAGTGCAGACGACCCGCTTCGGCGATCAGGGTACGAATGCAGATGCTGGTATCCATCCGGCCATGCTGGCTGAGATAGCCGATGCTGCCGCAATAGGCATTGCGGCGCTGGGGCTCCAGCTCCTCGATGATCTCCATGGCGCGGATCTTGGGGGCGCCGGTGATCGAACCGCCCGGGAAACAGGCCCGCAGCAGATCGACCCCTTGCCAGCGTGCATCCAGCTCACCGTGGATGGTAGAGACCAGATGATGCACAGCCGGAAACGACTCCACGCTAAAGAGATGAGGCACGCTGACCGAGCCCGGTCGGCTGACCCGCCCGATGTCGTTGCGCAGCAGATCCACGATCATCAGATTTTCTGATCTGTCCTTGTCGGCCTGCGCTAGCTCCAGCGCGACTTGCCGATCGGTTGCCGGATCAGGGTGGCGAGGGCGAGTGCCCTTGATGGGCTTGGTTTCGATATGGCGGCCATCGAGCAGCAGGAACCGCTCGGGTGAGAGGCTCAGCAGCGCACTATCCGGCAAGCGGATAAAGGCTGAGAAGGGGGCCTTGTTGGCGGTTGCCAGCAGGCAATAGGCCTGCCACTCATCCCCCTGATAGGGGGCGCTGAAACGCTGGGTCAGGTTGATCTGGTAGCAATCCCCTGCGGCGAGGTATTCCTGAATGCGGGCAAACTTCTCGCCATATTCCGCGCGGCTCATATTGCTCTGCCACGCCCCCTGCAAGGCAAAAGCGGGGAGCGGGGCGGCCTGTTGTTGTTCAAGCCAGGCCAGCCGCTTGGCAAGGCCCGCTTCATCCCCCCAGTGCACCAGCTGCCAGTCACCGTTCGCCACATTGCGCAGCAGCGCCCAGTCGTAGATACCTACCGCCATGTCCGGCACTGCGATATCGGCGGCGGCCTGCACCGGCAGTCGCTCGAAGCGGCGGCCGAGATCATAGCCAAACAGACCGAGGGCGCCGCCAATAAAGGGAAGGCGAGTGGCGCACAGATCCAGTTCCCCCAGCAGCTCTTGCTGGGTATGGGCCAGCAGGGCGAGGGGATCTTCATGGTGCTCGCTGCTCTCGCCATGCCGGGTGAGCGTGGTGACCAGACCACGGGTCTCGAGGGTCGCCAGCGGATCGGCGCTGATGATATCAACGCCGTTGTCGGCGCCGAGTGGCCCTGCCGATTCCAGCAACATGGCCCACGGCTGATGTTGCAGGCGGGCAAAAAGCTGATGGAGTTCAGCACTATGGTCTAGATGATGGATATGAAGTGTTGGCGTCATTTTATGTTACACAGGCAACAGTTTAGTTCCCGAACCCTAGTCGGTGCTGGTGGGCAAGCGTATCATAGGTGCCGGTGACTTAAGAAAAAACTGCCGTGTCGTTCGTTTTTTGCTGGTTGATAGTTTTTAGCCAGCACGTCAGCACGGCCCATCATATGGAAGCCCTTGCTCTGCCTTTTGGCAGGGATAAGGACCAGTGAGGATGATATGAGCATTATAAAAAAACAGGATTTCATCGATTCTATCGCAGATGCCCTCCAGTACATCTCCTATTACCACCCGTTGGATTTTGTCCAGGCAGCCAAAGCGGCCTATGACCGCGAGGCCAACCCGGCCGCCAAAGATGCCCTGGCCCAGATCCTGATCAACTCCCGCATGTCCGCCGAAGGCCATCGTCCGCTCTGCCAGGACACCGGCATCGTGACCTGTTTCGTCAAGATCGGTATGCAAGTCCAGTGGGACAGCGACATGACGGTGCAGGAGATGGTGGACAAAGGCACTCGCCGTGCCTACACCAATCCTGACAACCCGCTGCGCGCCTCCGTGCTGGCCGATCCGGCTGGCAGTCGCAAGAATACCAAAGACAACGCCCCTGCTGTGGTCCATATCGACATGATCCCCGGCAACAAGGTGGAAGTGAGCATCGCGGCTAAAGGCGGCGGCTCCGAGAACAAATCCAAGATGGTGATGCTCAACCCCTCAGATGATGTGGTCGAGTGGGTACTGAAAACCGTGCCGACCATGGGCGCAGGCTGGTGCCCGCCCGGCATGCTGGGGATCGGTATCGGCGGTACCGCCGAAAAAGCCGCGGTGCTGGCCAAAGAGGCACTGATGGAGCACATCGACATTCAGGAGCTGATCGCCCGTGGTCCCGAGACCACTGAAGAGAAGCTGCGGGTCGAGCTCTACGACAAGGTCAACAAGCTGGGGATTGGTGCCCAGGGTCTGGGCGGCCTGACTACCGTGCTGGATGTGAAGGTCAAATCCGCGCCGACTCACGCTGCCTCCAAGCCGGTGGTGATGATCCCCAACTGCGCCGCCACCCGTCACGTTCACTTCGAACTGGATGGCTCAGGCCCCGCCGAGCTGACCCCGCCGAAACTGAGCGACTGGCCGGAGATCACCCGTGAAGCGGGTGGCAACGTGCGCCGCGTCAACGTCGATGGCATCACCAAGGCAGAGCTCGCCAGCTGGAAGAGCGGCGATACCGTGCTGCTGTCGGGCAAGATCCTCACCGGTCGCGATGCCGCCCACAAGCGTATCGCCGACATGCTGAAAAATGGTGAAGGATTGCCGGAAGGGGTCGATTTCACCAACCGCTTCATCTACTACGTAGGCCCGGTCGATGCGGTGCGTGACGAAGTGGTTGGCCCGGCTGGCCCCACCACCTCCACCCGGATGGACAAGTTCACCGACATGATGCTGGGTGAAACTGGCCTTATCGGCATGATCGGTAAATCCGAGCGTGGCCCGAAAACCGTCGAGAGCATCAAGCAGCACAAGGCCGTCTATCTGATGGCGGTGGGCGGCGCCGCTTATCTGGTTGCCAAGGCAATCAAGAAGGCGCGTGTGGTCGCCTTTGCCGATCTCGGCATGGAAGCGATCTACGAGTTTGAAGTGGAAGATATGCCGGTGACCGTTGCGGTCGACTCCGAAGGCAACAATATCCACGAAACCGGCCCGGCCTACTGGTCTGCCAAGATTGCCGAGCTGGACGGCAAGCTCTCCTCCTGAGTGACCGTTTCCGCTGCCGGTTAACGGCATCGGCCATGTAAAAAAGGCGCATCCATCCGGATGCGCCTTTTTGCTTTGGCTGGCCTGTTATGGCTCAAGTTGGCCGTTTGCGGCAAGCGGGTATAAAAAAGGATGGCGTCACGCCATCCTTTTTCGTTGTGCTTGTGCTCTGGCAGTAGACAGCAGAGCAATCGCCCTTGGCTTAGGCCTTTTTCAGGTAGGCGGCAACCAGTACGATCTGCACGCCGTTGACTTTGCCTTCGATATGGAGCGGGTTGTTGGTCAGACGGATGCCCTTGACCAGGGTGCCACGCTTGGCGGTGAAACCGGCGCCTTTCACGTCCAGATCCTTGATCAGGGTGACGGAGTCGCCCTCTTGCAGTACAGCGCCGTTGGAGTCAACGGTCGGCGTGCTGTCGTCATCTTCGTCAGCCAGTCCGGCTTCGGCCCACGCCTTGGCTTCGTCTTCCATGTACATCATGTCCAGCAGATCCTGAGCCCACACCTCACCTTTGCCGGAGAGAGCTTTGAGCTGGCGCCATGCCATCACCTGCACCGCAGGCACCTGGCTCCACATGCTGTCGCTCAGGCAACGCCAGTGGTTGACCACCAGGGTATCCGGTTGTTCCAGCTGACCACGGCAGGTGTCACAGATAGCAACGCTGTGATCATCGTCGCTGGCGGGGGAGTGAGGCACCACGAAGGCGGTCAGCGCCTGCTCGGCGCTGCACAGTTCACACTTGGCGCCCGCGCGCGCTTGCAAAATGGCGTTGATGGTCATGTTGTTGGTCCCATAGCTAGTGTAAAGCGACCCGCGTTGGCGGGGCGCGTGAAAGAGGGGGCGGAATATAGCATAAAACCCCGTACTTTGTCAGGTCTGCCCTCGGTCACTGGTTGGCCGTGTTGTCGCGTGGCACTGATGACAAGGTATTGAGGGTGCAATTTGAAGCGGGATCGCTAGAATGAGCCTCTTTTTTGACTGCAAGGCAGGGGCATTCGTGCTGGCTCAACGTTTTCAACAACTGGATCGACTGCTCACCCGCTACCGGCGCTGGTGGCAATATCAGCCATATCATCATCTGACCATGGCCTTTGCCGATGAGGCGCCCGATCTGGCGGCGCAGCTCAATGGGCTGACGCTGACCCAGCTGGCGGAGCTCGATGCGGATATGGATGCCCTCAGCACGCTGCTTGCCCCCTGGATTGCCGAGGGGGCCGAGCTGCAGCACCTCAGCCAGCTTGCCCCTTTTACCCCGGAGCCCATCACCTGCAGCAAGGAGATGGCGCTGCACATGCCGGGGCGCAAGCAGGCCCAGATCGAGTCGTTTACCGCCTGTCTGCCGGCCCATCAGGGCCCCTATCTGGAGTGGTGTGCCGGCAAAGGCCACCTCGGGCGGCTGGTGTCACTTCATCGACAGGCTCCGATCCTCAGTCTGGAGCTGCAAGATCAGCTCTGTGACGAAGGGCGGCTGCTGGCCGAGCGGGATGGCGCCAATATGACCTTTACCTGCGCCGATGCCTTTGCCCCCGAGTCGGCGGCGCTGATCGCCTCCGAGCACCACGCCATGGCACTCCATGCCTGCGGTGAGCTGCACACCCATCTGCTGGAACGGGCGGCCGAGCGCGGTGCCCGCGGAGTGACTATCTCTCCCTGCTGTTACCACCTGATCCGCAGCAGCCACTATCGCCCGCTGTCGGCCGCGGCCAACGCCAGCGAGCTGGTATTGAGCAAGGCGGATCTCAAGCTGCCGCTGCAGGAGACAGTGACCGGCGGCGTGCGGATCGCTCGCTTGCGGGAGCAGGAAGTGGTGTGGCGGCTCGGATTTGACTGCCTGCAGCGTCAGGTGCGCGGGGTGGATGAGTATCTGCCGGTGCCCAATATGCAAAAGAGCCTGCTGACCGGCACCTTCGAGGCATTCTGCGGCTGGGCTGCCGAGCGCAAAGCGATAGCGCTGCCCGCCGGACTCGACTATCCCGCCTTTTTGGCACACGGGGAGCGCCGCTTTGGCGATGTTGCCCGCATGGAGTTGGTGCGTCATTTGTTTCGCCGTCCTCTCGAGATCTGGCTGGCGCTGGATCGCGCGATCTTTTTGCAAGAGCAGGGCTATCGGGTCGAAGTGGGGGAGTTCTGTGCCAAACCCATGACCCCGCGCAATATCCTGATCCGTGCCGTGCGCACCTGACGTCCGGCTCTCTCGCGCATTTCGCTTGAACATTGATGATGGTTGACAGGCTGAGCGTGTCAGCCATTTTTTTCATCACGAACAATGAATGGATGGCAGGTCACCTGGCCGTCTCATCCTTCCAAAAAGTCGCGACAGATCACGCTTTAAGGTTTTCGTTTGGGTTCTTTTTCTTTGTTTCAGCTGCCCTGAATATCACAAGGTGAAATGGCTCACAAATTCCGCCTATTTCTTAATTCTCATCGTGAATTTAGTGGTTAAAACACCTAATCTTGGAGCGCGTTATTCTCAAACAAGGACGGTAAATATGTTCAAACCCAAGCGTTGCGCCTGGCTGATCGCCGCTGCCTGCGCATTGCCAAGCTATGCCGCAATGAGTGCAGCCATGAATATTCAACCCGATCCGCAAAATGCGGGGGGATATGTGATTGCGGCACCGGATCTGGCTGCCGTGGAAAAAGCCAAGACGGCCAATCCCATGTATGCAATATGGGCCAAGGCATTGGCCACCCGGTCTAATAAAATAGTCGATGCCATTGAACCGGGTCTGGCAAGCAATCCTGACAACGTAAAACGGGTTGAACGGGTATTTCCCCAATCTGAATGGGAATATTTAACCCAGATGGCGGCGCCGGAATATACCTATGTCCGCTTCTTGCGGGCCATTGGTAAATTCCCTGCGTTCTGCGGCGAATATACCGACGGGCGCGATTCTGATGCGATCTGTAAAAAATCCATTGTGACGGCCTTTGCCCACTTCTCTCAGGAGACCGGCGGCCATATTGCCAAGGAGAACGTCTCCGATAACCCGCTGGGGCTGGAGGAGTGGCAACAGGCGCTGGTGCATGTGCGGGAGATGGGCTGGTCAGAGGGGCAGACCGGTTACACCACCGGCTGTGGCCAGAACGACTGGCAGAACAAGAAGTGGCCTTGCAGCACGGGTCAGGGGTACTTCGGCCGCGGCGCCAAGCAGCTCTCCTACCACTTCAACTACGGCGCCTTCTCCGAGGCGATGTTTGACGGCGATGCCTCGGTGCTGCTCAACAACCCGGGGCTGGTAGCTGACTCCTGGCTCAACCTCGCTTCTGCTATCTGGTTCTTCCTCACCCCGCAGGCCCCGAAACCGGCCATGCTGCACGTAATTGATCGCACCTGGGTACCTTCCAAACGGGAAGCTGACGCCGGTATCGGCTATGGCTTTGGCACCACCATCAACGTCATCAACGGCGGTATCGAGTGTGGCGAACAGAACAAGGACAAGGGGCAGCCGGTCAATCGCATCCGTTACTGGGAAGGGCTGGCCAACCACTACCAGATCCCGATCAAGGCGGATGAGAAGAACACCTGCTGGCAGCAGACCCCCTATGGCAGCCTCAATCTCAACGGCGCCACCGACGTGCTCTACACCAACTGGGATGGCAACTGGAAATACTATCCGGATCGCCCGGGTGGTTACTCCTTTGAGTGCGAGCTGGTGGGCTTCCAGACCGCTTATTCCGCGCTGGTACCGGGTGATTACGAGAAGTGCGTGACCAACTTCTACGGCTCCCACGCCAACTGGCCGAAAGTGCGGATCGTCGCCAAGCTCGATCCCGCCCCGGTCGATCCGGTTGACCCGCCCATTGATGGTCAGCCTGCCTGGGAGGCCAGCAAGGTCTATATCTCGGGCAACAAAGTGAGTTACAAGGGCGCCGTCTATCAGGCCAAATGGTGGACGCAGGGGGATGATCCCGCCAAAGGTGGCCCGTGGGCGTTGGTGACAACCAAATAAAGAGATAGTCCATTGGCTGGTCGATAAGGAGAGGGGGCTTGGCCCCCTTTTTAGACATTTTGACTGTGGGGGATAATATGCTGCCGCTATTGAAACGAGCTCCATCAATGTGGCGGGGTAGTTGTGGTGTAGCTGTACTGATCAACCAACTTTATTTTTCTTGTTTAAATTGACGTAAAACGGGACATATCAAATTTTATTGATGGGTAATAGTTAAGTCTCAGTTTGATTCTTGCCGCCTGATGAACTCCGAGAGTTATTGTGTTATTTTTTGCTAAACGATCTGTTCGAAGAGTGCACCCATGACGCCATTCCTCTCATATTTCATGATTAAGGTGTTCATTCTTCTCATCTATAAATCTATCGCATCGCATCGCATCGCCTTGCAATGTTTTTAACAGAAACTGATCTGAAAAATGCTCGGTGTAAATATGCTATGTATCCATTTATTTACGGAGGCAAGTGCATAGTTCAGCAGATGTTTTTTGACTGCCAACGAGGTAATCTTGCGTGATTGCAAAATAATCGATAAGGGAAGCGATATGGAGGGTGGTTGTCATTGCGGTGCTATCCGCTACAAGGTGCTGGCGGTACCTTTTGCTGCTGATTTCTGCCACTGTCGGGATTGCCAGCGCACAACAGGGGCACCGGTCGGCGCCTGGATGGATTTTCGGGTAGCACAAGTGCGGTGGCTGTGTGGTAAACCGACCGAGTATGCATCCTCGGAGACTATTCGCCGCGGCTTTTGCGCAAAGTGTGGCTCTACTCTCAGCTATTGCAGTACCCAATATCCCGAATACCTTACTCTGGCCATCACGTCTCTTGATAATCCTGAGGCGATCACGCCGACCTACCACATTTATACCTGCAGCCAGATGCCCTGGTTGCCGATCCAGGACGATTATCCCCGTTATCCGAAAGGGAAATAGCTTGCGGCTTAACCAGTAAGCAGATAGCAGGAAAGAGGAGTGCACCATGGAACTGGTGGTAATCCGCCATGCTGAGACGCAGGCCAATGCCGAGGGACGTTATCAGGGGGCGTTGGATATCGGGCTCAATGACGATGGCGTGCGCCAGATCTCCCGGCTGGCTGAGGAGGTGGCAGTGACAATGCCGCCGTTCGATCGGCTGCTGGCGTCACCCCTGCTGCGAACAAGAGAGTGCGCGGCCATCTTGTCTCGCCAGTTGGGATTGCCTGTGGAACTTGCGCCAGCCTTTCGTGAGCGGGATGTCGGCTTGTTTGAAGGGCTGACACAGGCAGAGGCTAGGGCGCGATATCCCGAACTGTGGGCGCGCAATATCACCCGGCGCTGGGCGCAAGCACCTCCCGGTGGTGAAACCCTGGACGAGGTGATTGCCCGGATCTCGCAGGGATTAACGGCACTGGCTTCGACCACTGAGGGGGAGCGAGTATTGCTGGTGGCGCACGGCGTGGTCGCCAAGGTGATCCGCGCCGTAACGATTGCCGGTTTTGATGACTTCTTCGAGTGGCAACTGCCCAACGGTGGCATGCTGTCGGTGAGGCTCTCTCTGGCTGATGGTGGCCCACTGCGCTTTAGCCGTCCCCTTGATGGTTGTGATTGAAGAGTGCACCAAAAGCAGGACGAAAAAAGCAGCGCTACCGAAGAGGGTTGCGCTGCTTTTTGTGTTTGTTGCGGTTGGTTATCTCTGAAGGCACTGGTTAGCAGTGTCAGTACAGGGCAGGGGCGTGCGCCCTCAGATCGGCTCCGGCTCCTCTTTGCGGCAGCAGTTGCGCCCCTGTTTCTTGGCCATATAGAGGGCGGTGTCGGCTCGTCTAACCATCTTCTCTACAGTGTCATGGTTGCCCTTGCTGGCGCTGATCCCGATGCTGATGGTCAATGAGACCTCAAGCGCTCCGGATAGCGCATGGCGGGCCGATTCCACCGCCAGTCTGATCCGCTCGGCGCTGGCCCAGGCCAGTTCCAGCGAGGTCTCCGGCAGCAGCACGATAAACTCCTCGCCGCCCCAGCGCCCCAGCATGTCTACCTCGCGCAGCTGCTTGCCGATCCGGTTGACCAGGCTCAGGATCGCCTGATCCCCCTGCTGGTGGCCAAAGGTGTCGTTGACCTCCTTGAAGTGATCGATGTCGATCAGCAGCAGGCTCATGGTGTGGCCAAAACGCTGGCAGCGCTGCATCTCGGCGTTGACCAGCTCATCGAAGCGACGCCGGTTGGCAATGCCGGTCAGGGGATCCGTGGTGGCGGCTACCTTTAGCTCCTCCACCAGTCGCGCCCGCTCGGAGATGTCGCGCAGGATGGCGGTCATCTCGGTGGTCTGGCCCAGATTGATCTTGGCGATGGTCACCTCCAGCGGAAATTCGCTGCCATCACGGCGCAACCCCACCACGGAGGCGCGGGCATGCATCGGGCGCGAATTGATGGGGGAGTTGCTGAACGCCTTGAAGTAGCTGTCGTGGTTGGCGCGAAAGCGCTGTGGCAGCAGGGTTTCCAGCCGCTTGCCAAGATAGCTCTCGTCGATGCCGAACATCTCGCAGGCGGCGGTGTTGATAAGCTCGATCCGCGATTCGCTGCTGACGCTGATGATGCCGTCATAGGCAGAGTTGACGACTGCTTCAAAGCGGCGGCGACTGGTCTTGAGCGCCTCTTCCAGCTGCTTTTTGGCGGTGATGTCGATGGCGGTGACGATGATCCGGTTGATCCGTGCCTGCTCGGGAATGATGGGGGAGAGGACAAAGCGCCACCAGCTGGTGCGCGACAGGCTGTCGATGGGGAGCTCGCTCTCCACCCCGGTCTGCTGGCTCACGCATTCATGCATCGGCTGCTCGATACTGCTGGTGATGTAACGGGGAAACATTTCGTTCAGCCGTTTGCCAATACAGCCAAGCACCTCGATCTCGAAGGCTTTGGCGAAGGTGTCGTTAGCTGATATCAGGACAAAATGGTCATCCTTGTCGAGGCTGAATACCGCCACGGCAGCGCCGATGGCGTCGAGGGATGACTTTATGTCGGCATGGGAACCTTGTGTAAACATGCGACCTCCACGGCGAATAACATATTGATATTCAGTATAGTGTGGTCGTTTGGCTAACTACTCTTCAATATCCAGCAACACCAGAATGGCGCTGTCGCCGCCCCATTCGCGAGGAGCCTGATGGAAGGCGCGCACATTGGGATGCTGGGCCAGCCAGCTGGGAATGCGCTGCTTGAGAATATGTTTGCCGATGCCGTGCATCACCGAGGCAACGTGAATGTTCTCTTTTTGGCAGAGAGTGAGCAGGGCGGCCAGCTCCTGTTTTGCCTGCTGCTGGTTCATGCCGTGCAGATCGAGATAGATCTCCGGCGGATAAATGCCCCGTTTGAGCTTTTTCAGCTCAAATTTTGACACATCTTCCCGCACGTAACGGGTCGGCCCATCGTCCTCGAGATGGGGCTGATACTCATCGCTGAAATAGTGGTCAACCCCAAGCTTTTCGCGGGTTTCGCGCAATTCGCGTTTCTGCTTGACCGGGCGTAACTCGGCCCTTATGGTATCTTGCTTGATTTTCCGGGTACCTTTTATCGCATCGCGGAACAGCAGGGTTTCCTCGTCTGTCGGTGAGGGCGTTTTTTTCATCGGATGCTCATTTATTAGGTATGCGTCTTGCCCGCTAGATAAGTTGGGCTCGGGCCGGATATTACTCGACTTGGAGGTGGATTTGGACAAGATATTTATCGATGAGGTGGTTGCCGAGATGCACACCATCCAGGACATGTTGCGTTGGGCCATGAGTCGTTTCAACGACGCCGGGATTTTTTACGGTCATGGAACCGACAACGCCTGGGATGAAGCTGTGCAGCTGGTACTGCCCGCGTTACATCTGCCACCGGATGTAGACCCGGCCATGCGCCACTCCCGTCTCACCAGCAGCGAGCGTCACCGTATTGCCGAGCTGATTATCCGCCGCGTACAGGAGCGGGTACCTGCCGCCTACCTGACCAACAAGGCTTGGTATGCCGGTTGGGAGTTCTACGTGGACGAGCGAGTGCTCATTCCCCGTTCCCCGATTGCCGAGATGGTGGCTGACCGTTTCGCGCCGTTCCTCAAACATGAACCGACCCGGATCATGGATTTGTGCACCGGTTCCGGCTGTATCGCCATCATCATGGCCCACGAATTCCCGGAAGCGGAAGTCGATGCCATCGACATCAGCGTCGATGCGTTGAACGTGGCCGAGCGCAACATCAACGATCACGGGCTGGAGCAGCAGGTCATTCCGATCCGCTCCGATCTGTTCCGCGACCTACCGGCGGGCGACAAGTACGATCTCATCGTCTCCAACCCGCCCTATGTGGACTCCGAAGACATGTCGGATCTGCCGGATGAATTCCGTCACGAGCCCGAGCTGGCGCTGGCGTCCGGCTCCGACGGTCTCAAGCTGACCAAGCGTCTGCTGGCCCATGCGGCAGATTTCCTCAAGGATAACGGTGTGCTGGTGGTCGAAGTGGGCAACAGCATGATCCATCTGGAAGCCCAGTTCCCCGAGATCCCCTTTACCTGGGTTGAATTCGAAAACGGCGGGCACGGTGTCTTTGTGATGACCCGTGACGAGCTGGTGCAGTATCAGGATCATTTCGCCATCTACAAGAACTAAGCAGGAGCGCGCATGGCAGGGAACAGTTTTGGTCAACTCTTTCGGGTCACCACCTTTGGCGAGAGCCACGGCCTGGCGCTGGGCGCCGTGGTCGATGGTTGCCCGCCGGGGCTGGAGATAAGCGAAGCGGATCTGCAGGGCGATCTGGATCGGCGCAAGCCGGGCACCTCCCGCTACACCACGCCGCGTCGCGAGCCGGACGAGGTGAAGATCCTCTCCGGGGTGTTCGAAGGCAAGACCACCGGCACCTCCATCGGGCTGCTTATCGAGAATACCGATCAGCGCTCCAAGGATTACTCCGACATCAAGGATCTGTTCCGGCCGGGTCACGCTGACTACACCTATCACCAGAAGTATGGTCAGCGCGACTATCGCGGCGGCGGTCGCTCCTCGGCGCGCGAGACCGCGATGCGGGTGGCGGCAGGTGCCATTGCCAAGAAGTACCTCAGACAGGTGCATGGCATCGAGATCACCGGTTTCCTCTCCCAGCTCGGCCCCATCAAGGCCGAGGCGTTCGACGCGGCGCAGATTGAGCAGAATCCCTTCTTCTTCCCCGATGCGGGCAAGCTGGAGGAACTGGATCAATACATGCGCGACCTGAAAAAAGAGGGCAACAGCATCGGTGCCAAGGTGCAGGTCATTGCGCGCAATGTGCCGGTGGGCCTGGGTGAGCCGGTGTTCGATCGCCTCGATGCCGACATTGCCCACGCCATGATGGGAATCAATGCGGTGAAAGGGGTGGAGATCGGCGATGGTTTCGCGGTGGTGGAGCAAAAAGGCTCCGAACATCGCGACGAGATGACCCCGGCGGGTTTTGCCAGCAACCATGCGGGCGGCATTCTGGGGGGGATCTCTTCCGGTCAGGATATCGTGGTGAGCATGGCGCTCAAACCCACTTCCAGCATCACTGTGCCGGGCAAGACCATCAATACCGAAGGCGAGGCCATCGAGATGATCACCAAGGGTCGCCACGATCCTTGCGTCGGTATTCGCGCCGTGCCCATCGCCGAAGCCATGCTGGCGCTGGTGTTGATGGATCACCTGCTGCGCCATCGCGCCCAGAATCAGGGGGTGTTGACCCATACCCCGCAGTTGCGCTGATCGGCGCTGCTGCCCATCGACTGATCGCTCCTGCTCGGGGATCCGGTTCGGTAACCAATACAAAGGCGACCTCATGGTCGCCTTTGCTATTTCCGGGGACGGTTTATCCCGTCAATGTTCATTGATGATGCGGGTCAGCAGATCTGCGGCCCCCGGATCGGCATTGAGGCGACAGCTGGGGGGCGAGAACTTGCCATGGGTTTTGGGCAAGGCGTGGATCGCCTCGTTGATCTTGAGGAGCTGCGCGTCGCTCACGCTGTTTTTGGCAAACATCAGGCTGACCGGTTGGTGGTGCAGCAACAGCTGACAGCTGATAAATCCCTCGGCGCCCAATTGGGAGAGCCGATAGCGGGCATATTGCCACTCCATGATGATGCCATCGAGGCGGCGGGCCAGCAGCAGATCGATCATTCGCTCATCGGCATTGTACTCGGTTGCCCCCTTGAGGGCGGGGCACTCCTCCATCTGCTGGATGGGGCGGGTGCCGCGCAGCTTGCCAAGCTTGAGCCCCTTGCTGTGGCAAAGCTCGGGCAGGGTATCGAGCTTTGCCCAGCGATCCTGATGGCCGGGGATGGGGTCATTGCTCAACAGCACATACGCGCTTTGGCGGTAGGGATCCGAGAAGCGGGCGTACTGTTGGCGCTCCGGCAGCGGCAGGGCGGCCATCGCCACATCCAGCTGATCGTGTTCCACCAGATGGAGCGCTCGCGCCCAGGGGATCTCGCGAAACTTGGGGGTGAAGCCTGCCCGGGTGAGGATCTGGCGGGTCAGGCTGACATCCAGCCCGTCGAGCTCGCCCCGGTTGTCGATCTGGCTAAAAGGGGGCCAGTGGCTCCAGGCCACGGTCAGGGTCTGGTCGGCCTGCAACGCAGGGGAGAGCAGCATAAGCAGCAGGCCGATCCGAATGGACCATCTGCTGCGGATAGCATATCGCGTGGTCATAGCCAAACCTCGTTATCCCGTTCTTCTATCATGTGTCCTGTCGTCCGCATGTCCGGGCCGGAGCTGCGGAGGCAGATATTATGTTGGCAGTTAATAGTGTGGTGCCTGCGCCAGCGGTCAACGGGATTATTCGGGGGGCAGCAGGGTAATGCCAGTCAGTTAAGCCTGACTGGCATTGTTTTTATTGGCTTTTTTCACACTATACCTCTGGGGCCTTGGCTT
>NZ_JAPDCD010000034.1:0-3845 GCF_027705695.1 Aeromonas sp. QDB62
GAAGCGTACCCTAACTGGTAGTTGACCGCCTCTCTCCTATGCACCATGGGCATTGCACTTATTATCTGAATTCACGACTGAATAGCGTGCGGCGATGAGCGACGTCAGCCAAATCAACGAGAAAATAACGAGCAAACTAGAGTGAGGTAGTCGTCCTGCTCGCTCCAGACAGCCTCAATCTGCAGCAACAAGAACAGTACAAACACCAACAGAAGTCGCCTTCATGCATTACGAGCCCATTTCTATCGTCTCGGCTCACAGACTCATATCGATTCATCTCATCACCAACAAGCAACACCATGACTCAACACCCACTATCTTTGCCGCCCGCCATGCCGCTGTTTGACAGCCTGATCTATCTGGAAGCAGGCAACCCACAGGTCAATCAGTACCTTGCCAACCTCAGCCTCAACGATGTGCCCGATGCCGGACTGGTTTACGAACTGGCGGTCGACTGGCTGCTGGAGCAGCGCAACAGCGAAAACAATTACAAAACCTATCGCAGCGAGCTGACCACTTTTTTGCACTGGTGCTTTCGCGAGGCTGCCATCAGCCCGAAAGATCTCACTCGCCGCATCATGATCCGCTATCTCGACTACTGTCAGTCACCCCCTGACGAGTTGATCGCCTATCGCAACGTGGCGCAGTTTGTCCTCGACAAGGAGTGGGGAGAGCGATTGCCCAATCCGCAATGGCGACCGTTTCTCGGCAAGCGGGAGCTGGGCCGCACCTTGCCCTATCGTCTGAGCGAGCAGGCGATGAAGACCAAGCTGGCCATCTTGTCGGCCTTCTTCCAGTTCCTGATCCAGGAGGAGTACATGGACCGCAATCCCGCCCTGCTGCTGCAACGGGTCAAACGACCGCAGCAGCCGGAGGAGGGCGAGCAGGTGCAATGCTTTAGCGAGTTGCAATGGTCCTACGTGATGCAGGCCTCCGAAACCCTGGCCAGCGACCACCCTGAACAGCATGAACGCAGCCGCTTTCTCATCATTCTGATGTATGCCTGCTATCTACGGATTTCGGAGGTTGCCGCCAGGCCTGGCTTTACGCCGGTGATGGGGCAGTTTCGCCGGGAGCGAAAAACCGGCGTTTGGGGATATTTCATTCCACAGAGCAAGGGGGGAAAACGGCGTACCGTGGCGGTCTCCCAGGCGCTGTTGGCGGCACTCGAACGCTACCGCAGCTTCCTCGGTCTCTCCCCGTTGCCGACACCGGACGAGCAAACGCCGCTATTCGTTCGCCATAAAGCGGCCGCCCACGGCCGCGAGCAGGGCGAACTCAACGCCAACCTCGGCATTCGCCAGTTACGGGATTTGATCATGGTGATCATCGGCAAGGGGGCCGAGCTAGCCGAGCAGGATGGCTTTGCCCAGGATGCGGCCGAAATGCGGCAACTCTCTCCCCACGCCATTCGCCATACCGGGATCACCCATGACATCAACCTGCACGGGCGGCCGCTCTCCCACGTACAGGCCGATGCCGGACATGACAGCATCGACACCACCTCGAAATATCTGCACACCAGCAACAGTGAACGGCATGAGAGTGCACAGCAGAAACCGCTGGACCGCTTAAATAGCAAAAGTGAGAGATAACAACCATAAAAAACCAACGGCCAGTGTGACTTTGCCCTGTTCTCTGCAGGTTATTTTTGACACAAAGAGTGGTTCATTAAGGTCTCATACAAGCTGGAGCTGTTACTTTGCACTTCTCCAAAATGGCAATCGGTTCAGGGAACACTTTCGTGGCTCACACGGGGCGGTAAGGAACGAGCGCGTTGCCATCAGCGGGATAAACCGTTATCCCGTAGCAGAGAGAAAACAAACAATTACATAGCTTGCTGAAATACCGAGACACCCTATGCCGCTAGATATCATCAAAAAAACCTACAAGATTGTCGGACAAGGCGATCTGATGGCGCAATTTACCCTGATCCCTTCAGGCACCTTGAACATCTGGTTTCCCGACACCGGATTACAAATGGAAGCACCCTGCAGTCAGCTTCGCTTTGAAAATGACACCCTGCTCTATACCAATGGGATGCACTACAGCCAGGCGAGGGCATTCTGGTCGCTAACGCTTCATGGTGTCGATATGAGTGAACTGAAGAGACTGATCATTGAGGTGTGCAATAATTGCCGACCCGCGCACCAACCAACCGTCATGCCAAAACGCAAACGGTGGTTGACCGCCTGAAGGATCAACAGCAAGGCCGGTATCGCAAGATACCGGCCTTTTTCACGTCATGACGCAGCGTTGAAAAGCGAACAGAGTAGCGGGATCAGCAATATCCGGATTGGCCGCCACGAATGCAACACTTTAATAACATTGATATTTATTACTGACATGGCCCTTGCATATCCAGTCATCATTGGTGATATTGATATCAATATGACCCGATACCAAGGAGCAGGTATGCAAGTGGCAGTGGTGGAAAAGACATTCAGGATCGTCGGAAAAGGTTCGCTAATAGCCCAGTTCACCTTTATCTCATCAGGTACGCTGCATATCTGGTTTCCGGATGTGGGACTGCAGATGGAGGCCCACTGCAAACAGCTGCGTATCGAAGATTGCACCATTATCTATACCAATGGCCTCCATCACGGCCAGCCGCGAGCACTCTGGTCCTTGACCCTCCATCACGACGATATGAACGAGCTCAAGCGTATCTTGCAGCAATTCAATACCAGCCTCTATTTAACCTGCCAGCCTCCCACTATGGCTATCGCCAAGCAGGCCTTGAGCCTGAATTGACTCAGCTCGCCAGGCAGCATTGTTTCAAATAGACCCGTCTTTACACCAAGGTCCAAACCGGGGGAGGGGATATCACCCATCTCCCGATGACTACTGATGCGCCTGAAGGTTTTATACGCAGCCCCATACTGAGCGTCGGGATGATTACTTCAAGCCGGAACAGGCATCACCTGACTTTCTGGTTGAGCGCAAAGAGATTGTGGGCGAGGGGACGCTGCCGGATCAGTTGGCCAGGCCGACCTCTATATTCTCAAGCGGCAGGGGTACAGGATCGCTGGGTTGACCGACTTGAGTCGTGACTTGGGCAACATTGCAGAAAATAGCCGCAAAGGTGTTTCATCTTGGATGAGCAGACTTCATGAGGGGGTTTGGTACCACAGATGATTACACCTCCTCGTCATCTCTCACAATGATGCCGATAAATCCAGTTATCGGCATTACACACCAGGGGCCATCTCGGCCCCTTTTTATCATTTGGCGACCGCTTAAAATGCTTTTAAATCAGCTTGTTACTGAATGACTCATGTAATGAGGGAAGAAGAGCGGCTCATCTTCGCAATTCTCACCTCTGCTGTGGCAAAGTCTGCCCGCCAACCTGGCATGGTTAAACCTCAACCAGCTAGGCCCATGTTCATTTTTCAAAAGGTAATACACATGACTACTGATTACACCCATCAAGACTCTAAGCTGACGTTTTTGTTTCCAGAATCGCTTGGTGTCAACCGTTTCAAGCTTGTTGAGCAGCGTGCAGACCATGTGCATGTTTTCACGTTCACACTGCGAGACGAACAGCCAGGCTCTGAGCTCAATCAGGCTTTGCACAAAGCCATTCGTGACAAGGCCATTGTGCAGTTAATCGTGACCCGCGGTGGTTCAGTCATTCGTGATTTGAATGTTGTTGTGAGTGAATCAGCGACTGAAAAACCCAATGACTACCGCCTGAGCGTTGCGAAAGCCTGAAGATCAACCATCAAGGGGCCTCTGGCCCCTTTGTTCTACCTACAGGCATGATTGCGCATAATGTCCAGTGTTTATGTTTAGCGCTGCCGGCCTGCTAACCTGCGAAGCAGCAGGACGCCCGAAGGGGCGTT
>NZ_JAPDCD010000034.1:3941-54886 GCF_027705695.1 Aeromonas sp. QDB62
CTGAGGGAAGCAAACGCCGCAGCGCACCCCGAACGTTCAGGACGCCTTTCCCAGAGGCTTGTGCGACTGCGCATAATGTCCAGTGTTTATGTTTAGCGCTGCCGGCCTGCTAACCTGCGAAGCAGCAGGACGCCCGAAGGGGCGTTGAATATAAACCGCATTATGCGCAGCCGTGCGTAACCCCCATAACCCCCACCAAACAGCACCAGATAGACGTAGCTCGCCTTTCTTCGGAGGGGTAGGGACGTACACGCCCTGGGGGATGCGCTTGCGCGCCCCGGGGGCGGGGACGGCCCGACCCTCGGGGTCGGCGAAGCCACGAACTCTAACTGTGGCTTGGACTCCGAGAGCCGGACGCATACTGGGGCTAAGTTTTTAGTCTTTTCAGATGGTTAGCATACAAAACGGGGCAGGGAAGTTACTCACGACTGGTTAGAACTCTTGTGTTCGCGTTCTATCGCGCTCACAGCTTCCTCCATCCGGTTATCCAGTAGCCAGTTCACTATGTCGGACATCTTAATGATCCGTCCGCACTTCACACTTGTCTCGATCGCTTTCCTTTCCAGCTTCAAGCGTCTAGGCCCGCTGATTCGTACCGTTGTGTCTTCGCGTTGCTTTTTCATCAATCCTCACCTGATTTGGCTTCTTTCACGCAAGTCTACCCTATGTGTGTGTTTTGTGATCCTTGTGCTTGCATACCGCATGCGAACCGTCTATCATTTTTTCCAGCGCATGCGCGCATCACATAAATAAATCAGGCACGGGACGCCAAAACATGTACGACTTCTGGGAAATCCACATTCCTTTTCACGACCGGTTCTGCACTGTGCAGCGCGTTGGCGCTGGTGCATCCGACATCGTTGGAATGGTGGATCTCGAAGAGTGCGGGCGCCGAGGCTTACAGCTGGGCTCTAGAAGAGTCGAATTTGCAATAGACGGAGAGGGAACGCTCCATGACCTGTACCATCCCTGGGAGTCTCTCCCTTCAAGCTTCACTGACGTTGCCTGTAAGCTCCACCAAGCTCACCTCAAGCGCAGTTGGCCTTGCATTGCTATCAAAGCATCACCGGCTAAATTGCTGCAGGGTCACAACGTCTACGGGCCAGACTGTGCTGCTACTGGCATCCTCGAATTACTCGCGTCATTTCGTAGAGCCCTTCCCGAAGTTGCCGATATGCTCGACTTCGGATCTGCTCACATTCGCCGCGTAGACGTTACCTACTCCATCAAGCTCCCAGACGCTGAGACCATGGCCAACTGTTTGAGTGCCATTGGCCAGCTGTCACACCGCCACCTCCGTGCCGCCAAAGAAGCTGACTACGAGTCAACCATTTACTTCAACCGCCGCTCCCAAGACCAGCAGGATGCTGGCCGTAGCAAGGTTCTGGTGGTTTACGCCAAGCACAACGAGATGATCCATCAGCTGGAGCGTTTGCAGACTGCAGCACGCAAAGAGAAGACCAGCCGGTATAACTCGGTCATCGCCGCTCTGGCCTCGCCAGAACTGCAGGACTTCGCTACCAATCGCCTGCGCTTTGAAGGCCGTGGGCTCACTCGCTGGTTTGAGCAAAAGCAGATCCCGCGCAACGTGTGGCAATTCCTCGCTTGGGTGGCTGAGTTCGAGAAGAAAGAGGGCATGACGTTCTGCGAGTGGGCATGGCGTGACATGTTCAGCGACATGATGGCCGCGCTCGGGGATAGCAAGGTTCAGCTGACCCAAGACAACAAGGTTCAGAAGCTCCTGCGCGACATGTATGGAAGATGTAAACAGATTTCAAACCCTGACGGGTCATTCACCGACAAATGGAACTACACCCGTGCTGACCGGCTGATGATGTTCTATCGCTCCCTGGCTACCGAAGGTTGGGACAAAACCAAGCGCCTGACCGCCTCCAGCTCGTTCTATGACTCTGTGAAGGCGTTGCTGGATGTGGGCATCACCAAGGCTCAACTGCAGAACCTGCGCAACAAGAAAACCGCCAAGCTCCTGCACCTCATCAAGATGGATTTCAGCGCCCAACGTCCTGCCGGATACGTGGAGCCCGTTGGCACGGTCATGGACACCGCTCGCGATATGGCGAGCATCGGCGCTCTGTGTGGCAAGGACTTCGTGCAGCACCTGGGCGAATCCCGTGAGCAACTGATAGCCAAGGAGGTGAGTAGCATTACTGGCCTGTCAGTTGAGTCTGCCGGTTACTGTGTGTCCCATCTGGTCGCCGGTCGGCCAATCCGCCTCAATGGTGACGTTCTCGGCGTTTACGGTGATCAGGTTCACCTTGCCGTGTTTGACGATGGCACGTTCGAGCTGGTTCGCGGCAACGTGAACACCTATCGCGCAGAGAACAACCTCCCTGAACCTGAGCAAGCGCCCGTCTATGACGATGACCAGTTGGCCGCCGACTTTGCCGACTACCTGGGCGCTCCGCGCAACACTGAATTTGATGTCCGGTCACATGCTGATGTGGAACATCGCAAGCTTTCCATCGTGCTCGATTCGCTCCGCTCCGAACTGGCCGATGCCGAACAAGACCACGAGAAAATCCCGCAGGCCATCGCGCTGCGTGAACGTATTCGCCACATCAAAGCACGGTTAGACCGGCTTTGGTACTGGGCACATCAGGCCACCGACTCACGGGGCCGCACTATCAAAAGCGAGGAAGAGATATGGCAGGCATGAACATGGTTGTGAACGCCCTTCAGGTGCGTTTTGGCTCAATGGATGAGCCGGGCAAAGAGGCCTTTGACTGGGCCAATATGCACGTTATCGAGGATGAGCTGCAGATTGATAACGGCTTTGCCGGTGTGAACATCGGTAAGCTCCCGCTCGATACCTCCAACGGCAACAAGCTGGCTAAGGATCTGCACGCAGCAGCTCGCGCCGGTGGTGTTCTGCCTGGCCTTATCGAAGTTCAGTTCGCCCCCCAGTTGGGCATGAAGCAGACCAAGCTGCTCGTGGTCGGCTGGAAGCCGGTGAGCCAATCCGCTCACGCCAAGGTGTAGTTTCACCGCTCCTTGCCCATGGTCGGGGCAGGGGGTTTAACCAACCCTATAGGGAGATAAGACCATGGAAAATCAAAATCAAGCTGTTGCTCTGCTCAAAAAAATCGGTGCCACTGCTGTTGTGGCTACTGCGTCCGTTCCTGCCTTCGCTGCTGAGGGTGACATCGATGTGTCAGCAGTTCTGGCCGTTATCACCAAGGTCGGTACTGCTGCCGGTTTGATTGGTGTCGCCGTTCTGGGGATCTTGGCGGCAATCAAGGGATACAAGATGGTCCGTGCGGCCATGTAATAGCTCGGGGGTGTTGTATGTCATTTCAGTACAAAGGCGTCTGTTATAACACCCCCGAGTCAACGTTGGCCGCCATGGCCGCCGACATGTCAGGGGTAGGAACCGACCAGAACGGCAATCCTACCCCTTACTTTACCCAGGTCGAAGGCTCCTCCCTCAAGACCATATCCAGTACCGGAACGGTCGTTGTATCTACTCCCCAGCTTGTGAACTGCCAGATGATTACCGCCTATCAGGCCGGTGCAATCTGCATTGCTATCGGTGTTGTCTGGGCTATCGCATGGGCCTATCGAACCCTGGCTTCTTCAATGCACGTAGGGGGTGATGTATGACGCCCGAGGCCGTATATGTGTCCATCGCTATGCTGGGCATGTTTTTTATATTCTTCACGTCGAGGTAAACATGGTTACCAAATATAAGGCCGCCGTGTTTATCATCGCGGCCATGTTTTCGTCTATTGCTAGTGCGGCTTATACCACTATGACCCTTGAAGGCGTTAAGCAAGTTAATGGTGTTTGGACTGCCGCTGGCGTTGTCGATAACATGGGTTTTGTTAAAACAACTGGGCAATTAACTGTTACAGGAAAATCCATTTCAACCGCTGTTTCTCTGCCTGTTGATAGAGTTGCATCATCTGCCATATTACGCTCAACCTCTAAACTCCTCGGCCCTGTTGCGTTGGCCGCTGCGGCTTATGATGTTTATAACTGGATAGAATCCAGTCCAGATATATCAGTTCAAGATAATTCGTGGGTCTCAACTGTTATTGACACCACTGCTAGTGCAAATTCTATTTCCCTTGTTTACAATTACAACCGTGGTGGTCAGCTTTGCACTTCTTGTTCCATGTCTACTGCCATTCAAATTATTCAGGACTCACAATATAGTAGTGGCGCCTATGTTTATCGTCCATTTTCAGTTACTTCAGTTGGCCCTGCTGTTTATGAGAAAAATTTCAATCACTATAAAGTTGTATCCTCTTGCGTAATGAATAGCTCCAATTCAAATTGTGTCATTACTTCTTATTATTTGGCTAATCCTTATCTTTCTGGTGTGAATTCCGCATTCGAAGCTCTTGGGCTTGCCACTCTTGCTGTAATTGCCAATGGATTCAATAATATTCCTTCTTTAAAGGGGCAGCCTATTCCAATTGGTGGCCTCCAGTTTCCTCCATTTTCTGAATGGTCATCGGACCCTTATTTTAAAGATGGCAACTGGTATAGAGACCGCATGGATATTTCCCCTGCGCCTACGCCAACTCAGCCAAATAGGGTGAAAATTGATTTTGGTCCCGTTAAAGTTCAGGGCGCTACTGACCCTAATGTTGTTCCAGATACTGGTACAGCTGGCGGTAATGGTACAGCTCCACAACCCGAGAAAGAGAAGCCTACCTTCTGCGAGGCTAACCCCATGTCGATAGCCTGTGCTGAGATGGGGGGGCTCAAGGAGGAGAAGCTAGAGGTCGAGGAACGGCCTGTTGATGTCTCCTATACCCCGTGGGGTTCCTCAACGTCACAATGCCCCGCTGATAAGATCATTCCTCTTTGGGAGGGTCAGTCTATCTCTATCTCTTATTCGCCGGTCTGCCAGTTCGCTAGCCTGCTGCGTCCGCTGGTTATTGCGCTTGCCTTCGTGGCCGCTGGCTTCATTGTTGCAGGAATCACTCGCAAGGGGGCTGAATCATGAATATCGCTGCGTGGCTGTTATCCATTGCTGGCCCGATAGTAACTCGGGTTCTTATTCAGTTGGGAGTTGGTGTTGTTAGCTATGCGGCTGTTGTGGTCGCTGTAAATACGCTTATATCCAGAGCGCGGGGGAATTATGATAACCTGCCATCTGATATATTGCAGGTGTTCGCAATCGCGGGTTTCAATGACGCCTTTGGCATTGTTGTAGCTGCCATCATGGCCCGTTTATCAATCCAAGTTTGGAAGAGGTTTCAAATAAAATGATTACTTTGATAACAGGTGTCCCAGGTGGCGGAAAAACTCTCTACGCCGTAGACCAAATATTGCAACCAGAGGCTAAGGCAGGCCGTCAACTTTACGTTGATGGTATTCCTGACTTGCTGATACCTCATGAAGTAGCCCCTGACATGCTCGACTGGCCAGACTGGGCTCCCCAAGGTGCTCATTTGGTCGTTGATGAGGCCCAACGTATTTGGCGGCCAGAGTCAGCGGGCAAAGCGCCGCATCGTTCCATTGCTGAGTTTGAAACTCACCGGCACCGCGGCCTTGATTTCACAATAATCACCCAACACCCGAACCTTATTCACGCGAATATCCGCCGCTTGGTTGGTCGCCATATTCACGTGCGTAGAACCGCCCTCGGCGTAATGGTCTACGAGTGGAGCGAATGCAAGGCGAGTCCCGATACCGCATTCAAAACAGCACTTACGAAATTAAAATGGAAGCATCCAAAGCGCTCCTTTGGTTTATATAAGAGCGCCAGTATTCACCAACAGGTGAAATTCAGAATCCCGAAGGCTGTTTGGTTTATTGTGGTGCCCATCCTGCTGTCGCCGTTGATAGGGTGGGGGATCTACAAGGTATTCAGTGATGGGTTTGCCCCGCCAGTACCAGGAGCGCCTGTTGCAGCAGCTGCTGCACCTCAAACCAGTTCACCGTTCGCAATGTCGTCAACTGGTGAGGCTGGGGCAGGGGTTCAGACCGTACCGGCCGCCCCAGTTCGTGAGGTGAGGGAGGTTGATATCAGGGAAACCTTCATCCCGAGAGTGCAGGGGGAGCCGAACACGGCACCGGCCTATGACCACCTGCGCAACGTGGTCACAATGCCCGTTGTGGCCGCCTGTATCGCTGATGCTGACCGCTGCATGTGCTACACGCAGCAGATGACCAAGGTTGATATGAGCGATGACCAGTGCCGCGAGCGTGTGGCCCGTGGCACCTTCGACCCATACCGCGAGCCCGAACCCAGTAAGACCGATACCAGGACGCCAGTTCAGCAAGTCGAGTCTTGATGTTATCTCTCACCAGATGCCGATAACCCCATTTATCGGCATCTTTTTTATTGAATAATGTTTACACAATTCAAAGATGCGCTATAATGAATCATGTAAACGGAATTCAAACCAACGGGGTGATCAGATGGCAACTGCAACAGTAAACTTCGACTACAAGTCAGGCATCTTGGAAGGGTATGCAACCCGTACCGGCAATGACTTCTCCTGGTTCAAGGGGGATTGCAAGGTTGACGTATCCTGTGACGGCACCGACCTTGGCGAACTGCCGGTTCCCGCTGGTGCTACAGCTGTCCAGGTGAAGAAGCTGATCAAGGAGAGCCGTTATGTCTAATCGTGGCGGTGCTCGTGATGGCGCAGGCCGCCCCAAAGGCGAAGAGACCGTGATGGTCAGGGTTCCCAAGGGATGCTTGGATCAAGTCCGCTCTTTGATTTCTGTATACAAGACTACGGGGGAGCCTCCTGTCTTTCATGCTGTCCAGGGTGATGCCCACAAGCAGGTTCATATCCCGTTTCCTGATGTTTCTTCCCCCAAGAAGATGGACAACTCATTTCAGCCACCTGCAGACGCTGGCCCGCTTCACCGCAAGGCTATTGCCGCCTGGTTCGTCTATTCCGATTCCATCATGGATCACCCCGCAGGTTTTGAGCTTCGTGATCGCTACTGGCAGATGGCCTTTGATGCTGACGAACTTGGCTATAACTATCTTTTCTGTCTGCAGCTCTTGGAGCGTCTTGTTGCTATGCCCAAGACTGCGGCTGATTGGCCTCTGCAGTGGTGCAACATCAGGGAGCTCCGCCAGTTCGCCAAGAATCTCTATAAATCCAATCCCCAATGGCATTGAGAGGACGATATTATGCCTACTGGTTTATCTCACTTGGTTTTTCATGGTGGCCCGCGTGATGGTGAGTCGTTTGATTTTCCTTCCATGCAGTGTCGTGATCAGCTTTCTTTCAGGTCTGAGGCTTATTTTGCTTTTGCCGGCGATGGCACTATTCAGATACGCAAGTCGGTCAGTCCTCAACTTCCAAGCAACTGGCTCTCTTACTGTCTCTACATCTACGTTAAACGCGGTCATGTTGGGGCGAATCTTGTTTACGATTTTCATATTATTGATACGGTAAATCGTTGTGAGGCAATGACTGCTAAAGGTCACTGGTGTAAAAACAGGTCTCTCCCTGATACGAACGTTTGCGGTACTCACGTTGGCTTCCCTTCATTCCTCGATTCTGACGAGCGGCCGTAGGCCATGGCGAGTATAAGGCGGCTCTCTGCGGCTGATTGTCGTGACGTAGGTGGGCCCGCCGAAACTTCTTTGGAGTGCGGCTGTGAGGCAGGCACAACTCCTTTCCCTGCAAAACCGGCTTTTGAGGCTTTCCGTCACTGAGGGAAGCAAACGCCGCAGCGCACCCCGAACGTTCAGGACGCCTTTCCCAGAGGCTTGTGCGACTGCGCATAATGTATATTATGTTAAATTACATATCTAGTTTCCTGTCACCACTTATTGAACTGTGTATAATGGCAACAATTGATCCTATCTTCGACCGGATGTCTTAAGTGGCTGAATTAACATCAGAACAATTAAAACCCGCTTTTGCGATTGAACAGTTCCCCAAGCTCAGTGAGCTTGAACCCATCCCCTTTGCTGCGCTGCAGCCCAGAGCCATTTCCGGCATCAAGCGTCTTGCCAGTTTTGATGGTGACTGTCCGGTCATGCTGCTCAACGGGTTCCCCGGCGCAGATTATGAAGGCGTTTGCCAGACACTGATTGCCGACTCCAATGGCAAGGATGGTGACCTGTTTGATCTCTGCTATACCGAGAATCTGAACAACCCCTTCAAACCTATCTGGCTGCGACTGCAACCGGGCACCGGCGTTGAATTCTGTGAAATGGTTGGCGAGCTGCTCAAGCTGTTGAGCCACCATCTCGACGCCGAGCGCATCGTGACCCGGATCATGCGCAAGCAGAACAATGATCCGAAGATCGATGATTTTCTCTCCGATCTGGCGGCTCACGTGGCATTGGGGCTGGAGTTCCAGCACCCCGTTCTGATCAACCTGCTGATCCATCACGAAGCGCAGGAAGCGCCGGTGATTTATGGCCGCGATCTCAACTGGGATACCCTGTTTGGCTCCATCAACTACCAGACCGAGCAAGGCTCTGTCTATGCCAACCAGCACCTGCTGGAGCCTGGCTTGCTGCGCGAAGCCAACGGCGGCTACCTCATTTTGCAACTGGACGAACTGCTGGATCAGCCGCACCTCTGGTTCAAGCTGAAAAATGCCATGCAAAAAGGCGAACTGGACTGGAATGCCTATCAGGAAGGAAAAACCCTGACCCCCTTCTTCGCGCCTGAAGCGACCCCCATCAAGCTCAAGCTGATCCTGGTGGGTGACCGACTCGACGTGGCAGAGTTCCAGATGCTGGATCGCGATATGTCCGAGCGTATCTTCCTGCGCGCCGATCTGGTCTCAGAAGTGAATATTGAAGAGGATCTACAGGAGTTTTTGCAGTATCTGGCCTGGGTTCGCCAGCGCTGGAACCTGCTGGACTTCACGCCTGCCGCCCTCGCCGCCCTTTGCCGTCATGCCAGCCGCCTGTGTGACCATCAGGAGTGGCTGTCGCTCTCCGAAGTGCAGTTGGCCGCCATCATGCGGATGTCTGACAGTCTGGCCCGGGAGCTGGGATCCGAGGTGGTGACCGACGAGCATATTCGTGGCGCACTGGAGGAGCAGGATTACCGCCTCAACTATCTGGTTGAGCAGTCCGATCAGGGCGTCATCGACGGCCAGATCCTGCTGCAAACCGATGGCGAAGAGATCGGCCAGATCAACGGCCTGTCGGTCATTCAGGTCTCCGGTCACCCTTATGACTTCGGTGAACCGGTGCGCCTCACCGCAACCGTCCACCTCGGCGATGGCGATGTGGCGGATATCGAGCGCAAAGCGGAGCTGGCCGGTCATATCCACGCCAAGGCGATGATGATTATCCACGGCTATCTCTCCAACAAATTTGGTGCAGAGAACCCCTCCCCCCTGTCGGCCAATCTGGTGTTCGAGCAGTCTTACCACGAGATTGATGGTGACAGCGCCTCTTTGACCGGTTTGTGTGCCCTGCTCTCTGCCCTCGCCCGCCAGCCCATCTATCAGCACTTTGCGGTGACCGGTGCGGTCGATCAGTTTGGCAATGTGCAGGCGGTGGGTGGCGTCAACGAGAAGATTGAAGGCTTCTTCCGGGTGTGTAAAATCCACGGCATCACCGGCAAGCAAGGGATCATTCTGCCGGGAACCAACATCCAGCAGCTCAATCTTTCTGACGAAGTGATTGAGGCTGTTGCCGCAGGCCAGTTCCACATCCACCCGGTGGATCATGTGGAAGAGGCCATCGAGTTGCTGACCGGCTGCGTGGCCGGTGAGCCTGATATGCCCGATACCCTGTTTGGCCGTATTCAGGATCGGTTGGACGAGTTGAACGGCTCCACTGCCAAAGTCGGACTGCTGCGAGCCCTGCTGGGGCGCCTGTTTGGCCGCTGATGAAGTGATCGGAGTTGTTTAGCGAACAACTGTAAGCTAAATTGGCCCGGCTTTGACCCATTTGAAGGAAATACCGCGTGACCGTAGACAATACCACCATGGAAGCCCGCCTTTCCCTGTGCGAACAGGGCAAGAACTCTTTTACCCGTGAAGAGCTGCTGGCTTGCAGCCGTGGCGAACTGTTTGGTGAGGGTAACAGTCAGCTGCCTGCCCCCAACATGTTGATGATGGACCGCATCGTCAAGATCAATGACAACGGCGGCGAGCACGGCAAGGGCGAGATCCTGGCTGAGCTCGACATTACTCCGGATCTCTGGTTCTTCGATTGCCACTTCCCGGGTGACCCTGTGATGCCAGGCTGTCTCGGTCTGGACGCCATGTGGCAGCTGGTTGGGTTCTTCCTGGGCTGGAAAGGCGGCCCCGGCAAGGGTCGTGCGCTGGGCGTGGGTGAAGTGAAATTCACCGGTCAGATCCTGCCGACTGCCAAGAAAGTGACCTACAAGATCACCTTCAAGCGCGTCATCAACCGCAAGCTGGTGATGGGGATTGCTGATGGCGTGGTCGAAGTTGACGGCCGTCCGATCTACAGCGCCACCGATCTGAAAGTGGGCCTGTTCAAAGATACCACCGCATTCTGATCTGTCTGATTAGTGGTAAAACAGCATTAACGCAAAGGGGCCACAACGGCCCCTTTCCTTTTGTAATGAGTGATGAAGTACCTGCTACTTCATGAAGAGGCCTGAGCCCCGCCCTTCCATGGCGTCACGCCAACCACCAAGCCAATGCCCACGGGCATCCAGGCATTGATACGGACACGCTTCTTTCTGTTTGCCGACCACGCCAGCCTGATAACCACGAGCACGAGCTCTTTCCAGACGGTCCCGCTTCTGTCTCTTCATCATCTACGACCCTCTTCGTGGAACAAAAAAAGCGACCAATTCTGCATCGGTCGCTTTCATCTTTACTCCTGCGAGTGCACCCGGTCAAACAAAAACTTTCACCCTAACCGGGCTATGTGACACAAGGCACTGAACTAGATTAAGTTTTAATTACAGGGAACTTACTCCTGATTTTTGAGTCCTTCCAACTCTTCCCAGCGAGCAAATGCCTGCTCCAGCGCGGCTTCGGCGGCATTGAGCGCATCCAGTTTCGGCTGGGTTTGCTCGGCTGACAGGGAGAAGAACCCGGGCTGGTTGATCTCGCTTTGCAGCGCATCCAGTTCGGATTCCAGCTGCTCGAGACGAGCGGGCAACCCTTCCAGCTCAAGCTGCAGCTTGTAGGAGAGCTTCTTGCTCTTCTTCGGCGTTTCGGGCGCGGCGGCAACGACCGGCTCGGGCGCCTTGACCGCTACACTCTTGGCCTGTTGCTGAACGCTCTGCTGTTCGCGAGTCGCCATCATATCGGCATAACCGCCCACATAATCGCTGATGCGGCCATCCCCTTCAAACAGCCAGCAACCGGTCACGGTGTTGTCGATAAAGCGACGATCGTGACTGACCAGTAGCAGGGTACCGGGGTAGTCGGCGAGCAGCTCTTCCAGCAGCTCCAGGGTTTCAACATCCAGATCGTTGGTCGGTTCATCGAGGATTAGCAAGTTGCTGGGCTTGAGGAACAGCTTGGCCAGCAGCAGACGGTTCTTCTCACCGCCGGAGAGCGCCTTGACCGGCGTACGGGCCCGCTTGGGCTCGAACAGGAAGTCCTGCAGGTAACCGAGGATATGACGGGAGCGGCCACGCACCATCACCTCCTGCTTGCCCTCCCCCACGTTGTCCACCACGGTCTGCTCGGGATCGAGCTGTTCGCGGTACTGATCGAAGTAGGCTACCTCCAGATTAGTGCCCCCCTTGACGGTGCCACGGGTTGGCTCAAGCTGACCCAGCAACAGCTTGATCAGGGTCGATTTGCCGCAACCATTGGGGCCGACCAGCGCAATTTTGTCGCCGCGCAGCACTTGCAGATCCAGCCCCTTGAACAGGGTGCGATCACCAAAGTCCAGCCCCAGCCCTTCGGTCTCGAACACCAGCTTGCCGGAGCGATTGACTTCGTCCAGTTGCAACTTGGCCTTGCCCTGCAGCTCGCGGCGCTGGGAGCGCTCCATGCGCATCGCCTCAAGGGCGCGTACCCGACCTTCGTTACGGGTACGGCGCGCCTTGATGCCCTGACGCACCCACACCTCTTCCTGTGCCAGCTTGCGGTCGAACTCGGCATTTTTCAGCTCTTCGACCCGCAGCCACTCCTCTTTCCCCTGCAGGTACTCGTCGTAGTTGCCCGGCCAGGAGGTGATGGCGCCGCGATCGAGATCGATGATCCGGGTCGCCAGCTTGTGGATGAACTCCCGATCGTGAGAGATAAAGACGATGGCGCCGCGAAAATCCTTGAGGAAATCTTCCAGCCAGTTGATGGCTTCGATGTCCAGGTGGTTGGTCGGTTCATCGAGCAGCAACAAGTCGGGATCGCAGGCCAGCGCACGGGCCAGCGCCACTTTACGCAGCCAGCCGCCGGAGAGACTGTCGAGGGTCACATCGGGATCAAGCCCCAGCAGGGTCAACACCTGACTGATGCGGGTCTCGAACTGCCAGCCGTTCTGATAGTCGAGCTGCTCTTGCAACTCGCTCATCTTGCGAATGTTGGCATCTGAGGGATCATGCGCCAGCTCCATGGAGATGTGGTGATACTGTTTGAGCAACTCACCCACCCCCGCCAGCCCTTCGGCAGCATAGTCAAACACCGTCAGCTCGCTGGAGGCCGGAGGATCCTGCTCAAGGCGGGTCACTTTCAAATCTTGTTGCAGCACCAGACGTCCGTCGTCCAGCGGCAGTTCACTGGCGATGACCTTCATCAGGGTGGACTTGCCCGCCCCGTTGCGCCCCACCAGACAGAGGCGCTCGCCGCGCTCGATGGTCAGTTCGGCATTGTCGAGCAGCGGGAAATCACTGAACGACAGACAGGCGCCGTGCAATGTTAAAAGAGCCATGTTTGTTCCTTATTTCATATGAAAAAAACGGGCAGCAGACTGGGTCTGCCCCCGTTTTATCGTCAAATCACGCTCACCCCTGACGGGTGGCCCAGCCCTTGAGCTCGGCCAGCGTGAAGGGCCAGCCGAGCTCGCGGCCCGCCTCGTCACGCAGTACCGGAATACGTACCCGATAGGCCGCCAGCCACTGCTCATCATCCATGATGTCGCACTGGCGGGTGGTGGCGGCAAGGCCGGCCTCCTCCACCAGCGCCCAGGCCTGCTCACAGAGGTGGCAACCGTCGGTGTGAAACAGGGTCAGCATCACGCCTCGCCTTGCTCCGGCGCATGGGTGATGATCCAGCAGTTGTGGATGTGCTGGTTGCGCTCGAAATCCTTCGGTCGCGTCTTCTGGGTGATGTTCTGGGCCTTGAGACCGATAGCCTCGAGACCGGCCAGATCCATCTTGAAGTGACGCTTGTTATTGGAGAAGACCAGGGTGCCATCGGCCGCCAGCAAGCGCTTCAGGTGCTGCATCAACAGCAGGTGATCGCGCTGTACGTCGAAACTCTCGTCCATCCGCTTGGAGTTGGAGAAGGTGGGCGGATCGATAAAGATGAGATCGTACTGATCATCGGCTTCAGACAACCACTTCAGGCAGTCAGCCTGGACAAACTTGTGCTGACGGCCCACCAGCGAGTTGAGACGCATGTTGTCCTGCGCCCAGTTCAGGTAGGTGTGGGACATGTCGACCGTGGTGGTCTCGCTGGCACCGCCAAGACCTGCGTGCACGGTGGCACTACCGGTGTAGGCAAACAGGTTCAGGAAGCGCTTGCCCTTGGCCATCTGACCCAGCATGCGGCGAGTCTGACGGTGATCGAGGAACAGACCGGTATCCAGATAGTCGTAGAGGTTGACCCACAGACGGGCACCGTACTCCTGCACTTCCATCCGGTGCTGCTCTTCGGAGAGCTTCTGATACTGCTGTTTGCCTTCCTGACGCTCACGCACCTTCAGGATCACCTTCTCGCCGTCCATGCCGGTCACCTTGATGGCGGCCTGAACCATATCGAGCAGACGCTGACGGGTCTTCTGAGCGGGAATGTCCTTGGGCGCGGCATACTCCTGCACCACCAGATAGTCCTGATAGCGGTCGATGGCGGCGTTGTATTCCGGCAAGTCGGCATCATAGAGGCGATAGCAATCGATGCCCTCTTTGTTGGCCCACTTCTCGAGGGTTTTCAGATTCTTGCGCAGACGGTTGGCAAAGTCCTGAGCGACCTCTTTTTGGGAGGCCACGGAGTCCAGTGCGATCTGGTAGTTGCGCAGCTGACACTCGAGGGCACCGTTGAACAGGCGATATTGCTTGTCGGCGCGCAGGCGCAGACAGCTGAGCAGTTCGGGGGATGCGGAAAGAATGGAGACTCTCCAACCCTGGAAGCTACGACGTAGAGCATCGCCGAGGGCCTGATGTACTTCCAGCAGCGCCGGAAACTCGCCAAGACGCTCGCCATAGGGCGGGTTGGAGATAAGCATGCCGACTTGGCGGGCCTCCCCTTGACCTTCTTCCCCTTCAACAGGGGCCGGCATCGGCAACGGGTTTTCCAACGCGGTGACATCGGCCTGCTTGAAGGTGATGAGATGGGCCACACCGGCCGCTTTGGCGTTGTCGCGCGCTTTGAGCAGCACGCGCTGATCGGCATCACAGCCAAACAGTTTCACTTCGCAACGTTGCATGCCGCGTTTGGCGCGTACTTGCGCTTCCATCATCAGGCTCTGCCACAGCTCGCTATCGTGCTGCAGCCAGCGATCGAAACCGAAGCGCTCGCGGCGCAGCGCCGGCGCCATGTCGGCAGCGATAAAGGCCGCTTCAATCAGCAAGGTACCGGAGCCGCACATGGGGTCCATCATGGGCTCACCGGCCCAGCCGCTACGGGCAATCATGGCGCAGGCCAGGTTCTCTTTGAGCGGTGCTTCACCTGTGCCCTGACGATAGAAACGCTGGTGCAGCGCCGGGCCTGACAAGTCCAGCGTGATATTGGCCTTGCCTTTGCCCAGGTGCGCCATGATGCGAATATCCGGCGACTTCTTGTCCACGTCAGGACGCACGTGACCGCGCTTGGTGAAGCGGTCGACGATAGCATCCTTGATCTTCAGCGCGCCATATTGGGTATTGCGAATGGCGGGGTTGGTACCGGTAAAGTCCACCGCGATGGTAGAGGTACCGGAGAAGTGCTCTTCCCAGGGAATGGTGTGGGCGCCCAGATAGAGATCCAGATCGTCGTTCATCTGGAATTCGGACAGCACCAGCACGATGCGGGAGGCAAAACGGCTCCACAGGCAGGCCTTGTAGCCAATCGCCAGTTCGCCTTTGAAGTGGACGCCAGCCACGGTCTCACGGACCTGCTCTGCGCCCAGGGTGGTCAGCTCGTCGGCCAACAGGTTTTCCAGCCCCTTGGGGCAGGTTGCAAAAAATTCTTTCATCACGCTCACGGGGAACCCATAAAAATAGTGCCGCATTATACCTCATCAGGCGGGCTGGAGCATGCAAAAGTCGGCGGAAACAGCAGGATGGAAACAGATTAATAGGGGGCGATAAAGGTAAAAGACCCCATGATCACCTGATGGCGATATCATGGGGCCAGACATCATTTAACGAATCACTTCATGCGAGCCTTGAAACGGGGATTGCTTTTGCAAATCACGAACAATTTGCCCCGGCGACACACTAACTGACAATCGGGATGACGTGCCCGTGCGGATTTGAGTGAACAGACGACCTGCATTCAGGACTCCTTCTTGCTAGAAAATGCGCCAAAGCGCTTGTTGAAACGGGCCACACTCCCCTCGCTCGATACCTGCTTCTGCTTGCCGGTATAGAACGAGTGCGACTGGCTGGAAACATCGAGCGACACATAGGGATACTCCTTCCCGTCTTGCCACGTGTAGCGGCGATCGCTCTTGATGGTTGACCCGACCAGGAAAAAGGTATCTGCCGCCGTGTCATGGAACAGCACCAAACGATAATCCGGGTGAATATGAGGCTTCATGGCAACTCCATTTTGTTATGTTATAACAAACAATGTATGAGAATGCCTCTCGTTTCAATATGAAGGGATGCAACATAGACAAACACCCATTGTGATAGCGCGGGAGCGATAACGCAGCCTTTCCCCTTCGTTCATTGGACTCATTTTTAAAACATCCACATAGATCAAGTTATTGGACAACAATTAGTGGGCTAGAGAAATGTCATCCGGATACCATCATCGCGTATGAATGAGCAGGAATATGACTAAAACCATCCTCGTTGTGGACGATTCTGCCAGCATCAGAGCCACCATCACCATGACGTTGCAAAGCGCAGGCTTTGCAGTGATTGAAGCCGATGATGGCAACGCGGCCCTTGGCCAGCTGGAGCGCCAGCGCGTACATCTCATTATTTCGGATCTCAACATGCCAGGCATGGATGGCATGACCCTGCTCAGACAAGTCAAGAAACAGCCAGCGACCCGTTACCTACCCTTCATCATGCTGACTACCGAGAACTCGGCAGAGATCAGGCTGGAGGGGTTCAATGCGGGGGCGCGCATCTGGCTGACCAAGCCGTTTGAACCACTCAAGCTGATCGATGATGTCTATAAGGTGATGCAACCATGACACAGGGGCACCAAGATGAGTTTCGAGCTTGATATTCTGCATGCTCCCCCGACAGCCACACTTACGGGGGAGCTCACCATCATGACCCTCGGCGAGCTGCAGGACGATCTCTTCAGCCTGCTCAACTTTGCCATCGTCGTGCTGGATGTCAGCCAGCTGGAAGCGCTGGATGGTTGTGGTGCCCAATTGCTCGCGCTCTTGCAGCAGGAGGCCAATCAGCAGAACAAGAGTCTGCGGATCCGCGCAGGTGAAGAGAGCGTGGCAGAACAGGCTGGTACCCTGCTGCGGGAAATGCTGCCCGGCATCGATCAGACCGCCACCCTGGTGCAAGAGATCGCGTCGGCCTCTCGCGAACAACGAGCCAGCGTCTCGCAAATCAATATCGCGGTCACTCAGATCAGCGATGGCATGCAGGCCTCTGCGGCCTCCGCCGAGGAGCTGAGTTCCACCTCGGAAGAGCTCAGCTCCACCGCTCTGCAGCTACAAGAGTTGATGCAACAGTTTACCCTGAGGGGGGGCAATATTCGTCAGCCACAGCCGTTCCACGGGTCACACTATGTGGCCCAATCTATTCGCCCGAAAAAGAGCGTTCTGAGCCAGTATTCACACCTGCACCACGACGAGGATCTGGAGCGGGAAGTCGATGATGGCAAGTTCACCAACTACTAGGAGCTGGCATATGCGTGTAAAACTTGCTCCTGAGACCACGACTTCCCACTTCCACTGCGTAACCTTCATGCTGGGGGGGGAATTGTATGGTGTTGATATCAGCTGTATCCGTGAAATCATCGAGTTCGAGGGGATGACCCCGATGCCCATGATGCCGCGCTTCGTCAGGGGGATCATCAATCTGCGGGGCGCCGTAGTTCCGGTGATCGATCTCTCTATCCGGTTTGGCCGGGCCCAGACCGAGCTAACAACGACCACCTGTGTGGCGATACTGTCGCTAGCCAACAGCAATGGCGAAGATCAGGAGATCGGCATGCTGCTCGATGCCGTGTGCGAAGTGCTGGAGATCGCCACCGACACCATAGAGCCTGCCCCGACCTTTGGCGCCCATATCAGAGGTGATTTTATTCAGGGGGTGGTAACGATTGCACAGCAGTTCGCCATTTTGCTCGATATGCACAAGGCCCTCTCGATTGCTGAACTGAGTGCCATGGCAGAAGCGACCACCAGCAAGCTGTTCAATATCGAGCAAGCGGGATGCTAGTGACATCAGTTACACAGGAACAGGGGCCGGTGCTGAGCCAAAAGGAATTCGATCTGTTCCAGCGCTTTATTCTGGCAACCGCTGGCATCGACCTTGCTCCCTGTAAGCGGGCGCTGGTGCAATCCAGACTGGCCAAGCGGCTGCGCGCCCTCAATCTCGTCAGCTACTACAGCTATTGGGAACGGATCAATCAACCCTCTGAAGCCAATGAGCGGCAAATTGCGATCAATCTGCTCTCGACCAATGAAACCTATTTTTTTCGGGAATCACAGCACTTCAACTGGCTAAAACACCATGCGCAGCAGTTGCTTGCCAACCGCCACCAGCCGCTTCGCATCTGGTCTGCCGCCTGTTCCACCGGTGAGGAGGCTTACTCTGCGGCCATGGTACTGGCCGAACAGCTCGGCATTAACGAACGCTGGCGGATCTATGGGACCGACATCAACACCCGGGTCATTCCCTTTGCACAGCGCGCTATCTATGCTGCTGAGCGGGCTCAACACGTCCCTCCCCACTTGTGGCTACGTTATTTTCAGCGGGGCCATGATGAATACGCTGGCAAGATCCGGGTCAGACCGGAACTGGCCAGAAAGGTCTCCTTTTCAAACCTCAATCTGCTCACCTGTAGTGACTTTGTTGAGCGGGATTTTGACGTCATTTTTTTACGCAATGTGCTCATCTATTTCAATGAAGCAACCAAAGCGCGCGTGCTGTCACAGTTGTGCGACCTGCTCAAACCCGGTGGCTATCTGCTGGTAGGCCACTCGGAGATCATCCGCCAACAGGATCTGCCTCTGGAACAGGAAGCACCTTCCCGTTATCGCTGTCAGGACCGACTGGCCAAGGATAATGTATGACGATACGGGTATTGATCGTGGATGACTCGGCCCTGGTGCGGGAGGTCCTGACCCAGATGCTGGGCAAATCTCCCGATATCGAAGTGATTGGCGCTGCGTTTGACCCTATTTTTGCCATGCAACAGATGAAGAAATGCTGGCCGGACGTGATCGTTCTCGACATCGAAATGCCAAGGATGGATGGCCTTACCTTTCTGAGAAAAATCATGAGCGAGCGCCCGACCCCGGTCATTATTTGCTCTTCTCTGACCGAAGAGGGGGCCGCTGTCACGCTAGATGCCCTCGCCGCTGGCGCCATCTCCATCATCACCAAACCAGCCGTCGGCATTAAAAACTTCCTGCAACAATCGGCCAGCGAGCTGATCCAGGAGATCCGCATGGTGGCTAACGCCAAGCTGCGTAACCTGCTGCCAGCCAACCAGCCAGCGAGCTTCGTGCCTATCCCAAAACGCACCGCAGATGCTGTGCTCTGTGCCCCGGAAGAACGGATAAAATTCAACACCACCGAGCGGATCATCGCCCTTGGCACCTCGACCGGCGGCACCCAGGCACTGGAGTATCTGCTGACCCGACTGCCAACCAACTGCCCGGGCCTGGCCATCGTGCAACACATGCCCGCCAGATTTACCGCCTCGTTTGCCGAGCGGCTCAACAGTCTGTCCCTGATTGAAGTCAAGGAGGCTGTCACGGGCGATCGCCTGCTCCCAGGGGTTGCCCTCATTGCGCCGGGCGGCAAACATCTGCTGATCCTGCGCAGTGGTGCCCAATATCTGGCGGAAGTGAAAGAGGGGCCGCCCGTTTCCCGCCATTGCCCCTCGGTAGATGTGCTGTTTCGCTCGGTGGCGTACCGGCGCTCGCACCATTGCCCAGGATGAAGCCAGCTGTGTGGTATTTGGCATGCCAAAAGAGGCGATCGCCCTCGGCGGGGTCGACGAAGTCATGTCGCTGACACAGATCGCCCAGACACTCGCTCGCCCGGATTGATGAGGGATTAACTATGTCATTAGTGCAATGGCAGGGCCGCAGTGCCCTGGTGGTCGATGATTTTCACACCCAGCAGTATGAGGTGACTTGCCTGCTGCAGGCGCTGGGTTTCGGCCAGATCCATCTCGCCAGCGATGGTCAGGATGCGCTGGACAAATTGCAGCAAATTGACCACGTAGACCTGCTGCTCACCGACCTCAACATGCCCGGCATGGATGGGGTTGAACTCATTAGCCAGCTGGAAAAAAACACTCACTATCAGATGTTTATCGCAGTTATGAGCGCCGTCGATAGGGATGTACTGGACGTGATCCACTCCATCGCCGATGCCGGTACGCTGGAGGTGATCGGCGTGCTGGCCAAGCCGATCAGGCAGCAGGAACTGCACAATATGCTGCAACATTGCGACCCCATGAAGCACCGCAAAAACAACAACTGGATGCAACTCAGCTTTACCGCCGAGGATGTACAGCAGGCTCTGGAAGAACAGCTGTTGGTTCCCTTTCTGCAGCCCAAGGTCACCATGATGGATGCAACGCTCTATGGCTTCGAAGCACTGGTTCGCTGGCATCACCCGGAACACGGGGTACTGCCACCCATCTGCTTTGTCCATCATCTGGAACAGGGGCAACTGGCGCTGGACTTTTTCTATGCGTTTTTACATGCCACCTGCCGTGGCCTCAATAGCCTGACTACCCTGCCCTCGCCACTCAGTTGCTCGATTAATATGCCGGTCACCCTGCTGACCACCGATAAATTGGTCGAGAACATGGTCGAGAACATGGTCGAGAACATGGTCGAGATTGTCCAGGAACACCAGTTGCCCTGCAGCGCCATTATTATCGAAGTGACTGAAACAACCTTTATGTCAAACCTGGCTATATCTCTGGGGACGCTGGCGCGACTGCGGTTACGGGGATTTGGTGTCGCCATGGATGATTATGGGACCGGCTATTCCTCCATGAAGCAGTTATCTCGCTGCCCCTTTACCGAGATCAAGATTGATAAAGAGTTTGTTCACGACGCCCATACCAGTCCCAAGAAGTTGGCTATATTGACCTCTGCACTGGTCATGAGCCAAAAGCTGGGGCTCAAGACAGTGGCCGAAGGGGTTGAGAGCGAAGAGGATTGGCAGCAACTCACTCTACTGGGGTGTGAACTGGCACAAGGATATTATATCAGCCGGCCCCTGCCGCTGGATCAAATTGAAAACTGGTTTGCCGAATGGCAGAACAGATCAACACTACCGGACAGACCATATTGAATATGTCGCCTAACCAAGGGGAATGTGGTCTGTTCAACAAGCCTGATCGGTTCACGCTCAATTGGTTCAAGTTCCGCTTTTTCAAGTAACATCGGTTTCAGCACCATCCAGTCTGAAAATTGTGAGTGACAGAGGTTGTGGCGGGAACACTATCCCGCCACTTTTTTGCCGCATTTATTAAGAAGAAGGCGTGTCAATCTTTTCGAAAAGCGGTAGGAGATGACAAACAGAGGGAAAATCAACAGAACGTGTGAGGCATATGTCAACCCAAGGAGGTGAGCATCCCCAACGATAGCGGCAAGCGGGTTAACAGAATACGGACTTAACTGACCTGACGATATTGCTCAGTCACGGTAACACGCGGTTTCATCCGGTTATTCATCACCTTGATCACCCCGAAACGCGGCAAGGTTTTGCTGGTAGTCAATACCAGATCGGCAGTGAGGTTCAAACAGACGCTGGCCTGCTCCCCGGCCTCAATGACCATAAATTCGCCGTTGCCATGGGGTGTATTCATCCAGACCAGATCACCGTTTTGCGGGATCACCAGCGGATGTTGTTCACCAAAAAACCAGCTTTGCGGCATCAGGGGTTTATAAAAGCGACTGACCGCGATGGCGTTGAGCACCAGTTGCACTTGATGGGGAATACTCCACTCAAGTTCGGCTGCTTTATCCATCAATTGATAATAGAGGGCGGCATCATCGACACAAAAAGGCTGGGTCGCAAACGAGCTGGGCACCAATTGTCGCCCTTTATACTCGGTGGCAAATAACATGTTATCAGACAGGTCCAACATCAGACGGTCACTCTGGGCATCATAGTGCCATTGCCAGCTATCGGTCGGTTGGATAAACATGTTGGAGCCCTTAATTGAATTTCGTCTGTTGACTTTATTCCATGTCGATAAAATCAGCAACGTCAAATAAAGGGCTCCACCCTATTTCTTATATATTGGTCACGATCTCTTTGACCAGACCCGGTCCTTTATAAATAAAACCGCTATAAATTTGTACCAGACTGGCACCGGCGGCCAATTTTTCACGGGCGGCCATGGCACTATCAATACCACCCACACCGATAATAGGCAGGGCACCATTTAGCGCCTTGGCCAGATGACGGATCACCTCGGTACTCTTGTGTTGCAGCGGACGACCACTCAGGCCACCGGCTTCACCGGCATGGGGCATGTCATAGATCATCTCGCGCTCGAGGGTAGTATTGGTGGCGATAACACCATCAATGCCATTACGCACCAGCGAAGCAGCCACCTGATCTATTTCTTCAAGGCTTAAATCCGGGGCAATTTTAACCGCCAGCGGCACATACTTTTTATATTGGGCGGCCAGCTCCTGCTGACGCACCTTGAGGGCGGCCAGCAACTCATCCAGCGCATCTCCATATTGCAGCGAACGCAAACCCGGGGTGTTGGGGGAAGAGATATTGACGGCAATATAACCGGCGTGATCATAAACCTTGTCCATGCAGATCAGGTAATCATCCTTGCCCTGTTCGATGGGGGTATCTTTGTTCTTGCCGATATTAATGCCGATGACCCCCTGATATTTGGCCTCTTTCACCTTGGCCACCAGATGATCCACCCCCTTGTTGTTAAATCCCATCCGGTTGATGATCCCCTCTGCCGGAATAACCCGGAACAGACGAGGCTTGTCATTGCCGCTTTGGGGTCTGGGGGTGACGGTACCGACCTCGATAAAGCCAAATCCCATGGCGCCCAGCGCGTCAATGCACTCACCATCTTTATCCAGACCGGCCGCCAATCCCAGCGGATTGGCAAAAGAAAGCCCCATAACAGTGACGGGGCGTTTCGGCAAATTCTGGCGGAAGAAACAATCGAGTGGCGTACCGAGAAGGCGGGGCAAATATTTCATGGAGAGATCGTGCGCCTGTTCCGGATTGAGCTTGAACAGGAAATGCCTGGCGATGGGGTACAACATCTTTGCTCCTTAAAGAAAGCCCCGGCAACTGGCCGGGGCTTTGGGTGTAATGTCGGTATCTTGCCTTAATCTGGCAATTAAAGTGCCCGACAATTCAACTGGAGCAGGTTCAACTCTCGCAAGGCCACCGAGAACTTGGCGAACTCGTGAGTGCTGGTGGTCTTGAAGTCGGCCAACATGTGGGTCCAACGGGACAAGAGTTGCTCATGCTCCGAAATCCAGTCGGCCAGTATGGTAGCGCATTCTCCCTCTCCTTTGCACCCTTCCAGTACCACAGAAGTGAGACTGCGTTGCTGCCAGTCCAGATCTTCGCGGAAGGAAGCCCGCGCCATCGCCTGCCAGTGGTTACCGACCGGCTGATGGTTGATCTGGTCGAGGAACCAGTGCAGATCCAGTTTGGCCCCGAGACGATAATAGACATTGGCGACGCGCAGGATGTCAGTCTTGTGCTCTGCGGCAATCTGCGCCAGATCCAGACTGGAGAAGAGGCTGCTCATATGGGCGACCTGACGGGCAATGGCCTCCGGCACCTGTTTCTCCATCCACTTGGTAACAGCCTGACGATGCTCTGCCACTTCGCTCTCATCCATCACCTCGTAGAGGTGAGTGCCCAGGGTTTCAAACGCCGGACGGAAGAAGGCGATGTTCTCACTGATGCTCCAGCTGCGATTGCGGGCGCGCAGGAACCAACGGGTGGCACGACGCACGATGCGGCGGCTGTAGAACATCAGCTCGAGCTGGGTCTCTGCCCCCACCAGGTTGTCGCACCCTTCGATGTCCCGCCACAGCTGATTCATGCCAAACACCTCGCGGGCCATGGCAAAGCAGCAGGCCACTTCCGCCACCGAGGCACCGGTCTCGTCCTTCATCCGGCTGGCGAAGTTGAGCCCCATGTCGTTGACCAGCATGTTGGCCACCCGGGTAGCGATGATCTCGGAGCGCAATGGGTGATCGGCCAGCTGGGCACCAAACTGCTGCTGCAGCTTGGCCGGGAAGCTGGTGACCAGCATGTTGGCGAGGAAGGGCTCGTCGGTCACTTCCGGGCAGTTGAGCTGCTCTTTCAGTACCATCTTGCCGTAAGCAACCAGCACAGCCAGTTCAGGTCGGGTCAGCCCCTGCCCTGCTGCCATCCGCTCGGAGAGCTCCTCGTCAGAGGGCAGGAACTCCAGCGCACGGTCCAGCTTGCCTTCCCGCTCCAGCCCCTGAATAAAGCGCTGCTGCTCTTTGAGTTGTTCAGCACCGCGGAAGCTGGTGACCGAGATGGACTGGGACTGACGATAGGCGTTGGTGATCACGATCTGCGCCACGTCGTCGGTCATCTCGTAGAGCATCTGGTTGCGCTGCTTGAGGGTCAGATCGCCAGCTGCCACCAATTGGTTCAGCAGGATTTTGATGTTCACTTCGTTATCGGAGCAGTCCACACCGCCCACGTTGTCAGTAAAATCGGTGTTGATGCGGCCGCCCTGGCTGGCATACTCCACCCGACCGAGCTGGGTAAAGCCGAGGTTGCCCCCCTCGCCCACGATACGGGCCCGCAGATCGCGACCATTGACCCGCAATGCGTCATTGCTGCGATCGCCCACTTCCCCATCGCTCTCGCGAGCGCTCTTCACGTAGGTGCCGATGCCGCCGTTCCACAGCAGATCAACGTTGAGGCAGAGCAGCGCCTTGATCAGCTCGTTCGGGGCCATGCTGGCCTTGTCGGTGCCGAGCAGGGTCTGCATCTCGGGGCTCAGCTTGATGGACTTGGCGGAGCGCAGGAAGATGCCGCCCCCTTGTGATATCAGCTCGCGGTTGTAGTCATCCCAGCTGGAACCCGGCAGATCGAACAGGCGCTGGCGCTCGACAAAGCTCTTGGCTGCATCCGGATTGGGGTCAACGAAGATATGCATGTGGTTGAAGGCGCCCACCAGCCGGGTGTGCTCCGAGAGCAGCATACCGTTGCCGAACACGTCCCCCGCCATGTCGCCAATCCCGACACAGGTAAAATCAGTGGTCTGGCAGTTGACGCCGATCTCGCGAAAATGCCGCTTGACCGACTCCCAGGCGCCACGGGCGGTGATGCCCATCTTCTTGTGGTCGTAACCGACCGAGCCGCCGGAAGCAAACGCATCACCGAGCCAGTGGCCGTATTCGAGGCTGATCTCGTTGGCGATGTCGGAGAAGGTCGCCGTGCCCTTGTCGGCGGCAACCACCAGGTAGTAGTCATCCTCGTCGTGACGCACCACGGATGTCGGCGGGATCACCTCGCCGCCGATGATGTTGTCGGTCACATCGAGCAGGCCGCGAATAAACAGGCGGTAGCAGGCCTTGCCCTCCTCCTGGATGACGGCGCGGGTTGCCCCTGCCGGCATCTGCTTGCAGTAGAAACCGCCCTTGGCCCCCACCGGTACAATGACGGTGTTCTTCACCTGCTGGGCTTTCACCAGACCCAGCACCTCGGTGCGGAAGTCCTCTTTGCGATCGGACCAGCGCAGGCCGCCACGGGCCACCTTGCCCCAGCGCAGATGCACCCCTTCCACCCTCGGCGAGTAGACGAAGATCTCGAACTTGGGCAGTGGCAGCGGCATGTCGGTGATGCTGGAGGGCGCCAGTTTGAAGGATATGTAGGGCTTGATGTTGCCCGCTTTGTCCAGCTGGTAGTAGTTGGTGCGCAGGGTAGCGTCGATCATCTCTACATAGCGGCGAATGATGCGATCGTCATCTAGGTTGGCCACCTGATCCAGCTTGGCGGCAAGCGCCTCGTGCAGCTTGGCTTCTGCCTTGGCGTCCTGTTTGCCAGCCGGATCCAGGCGCTGTTCGAACAGGGTAAACAGCAGCTGGGCAATATCGGGGTAACGGGTGAGGGTCTCTTCGATATAGGACTGACTGAAGGAGACACCGGTCTGGCGCATGTATTTGGCATAGGCGCGCAGCACCGACACCTGACGGCCAGTGAGGCCCGCCCCCAGTACCAGTCGGTTGAAGCCGTCATCTTCCAGCTGCTTGTTCCAGATCGCGGCAAACGCCTGCTGGAAGCGCTGCTGGCTCTGGGCCAGATCAAAGGGCTGCTCGCCGTGCAGCAGCATGGAGAAGTCGAGGATCCAGAACAGATCGCCGCTCGGGGTGCGAACCTGATACGGGGTCTCGCCAATCACCCGCAGTCCCATGTTCTCCAGCATCGGCAGCACGTCTGAGAGGTGAATGGGTTCGGTGCGATGGAACAGCTTGAGGCGGACCCGACGATCGTTTTCCTCCTCCTGTGCGCGGTAGAACAGCATGCCGAGCGGCTCTGCTTCACTCAGGTTATCGAGCGCCATGATGTCGGCCACGGCAGAGCCCGGCAGCACATCTTCCTTGTAAGCGCGCGGGAAGGCAGTGCTGAAACGGCGACGCAGTTCGTTGCCGCGGGCTTCACCGTAGTGAGAGAGCAGCACGGAGTCGAGTCGGTCATCCCAGCTGCGGGCCGCTTCAATCAGGTTGTTCTGTACTTCGTTCACATCCACATCCACGTTGTTGTTGTTGACCCGCACTATGTAGTGGGTCCGCGCCAGCACGCCCTCGGTGAAGTAGACGTTGAACTCCACCTCTTCGTTGCTGCCAAAATAGTTCTGCAAAATTTGCTGGGTCTTGATCCGCAGCGCGGTGTTGTAGCGCTCCTTGGTGACATAGACCATGCAGGAGAAGAAGCGACCGTAGACATCACGGCGCACGAACAGTCGCAGCATGTCCCGCTCCTGCATCTCCAGCACGCCGAGACCGGTGGCCAGCAGCTCCTCTTCGCGGGCCTGGATCAGCTCGTCGCGGGGATAGGTTTCCAATACGTTGAGCAGCGCCTTGTAGGCGTGGGAACCCTTCTCGTGACCGGAGGCGGCCATGATGCGCTCGAGGCGATGACTGATGAGCGGGATCTGGGTCGCGCTGGTGTTGTAGATGGAAGAGGCGTAGAGGCCGATGAAGCAATCTTCCCCCACCACCTTGCCATGCTCGTCAAAGCGCTTGATGCCGATGTAATCCACATAGGCCGGGCGGTGAACCCGGGACTTGCTGTTGGATTTGGTGAGGATCAGCAGATCAGAACTCAGGGCAGCGTGACGGGCGCTGGCTGGCATGTTGCCAAGACGCTGGCCCACCTCCTTGATGGAGTTCTTCATCAGACCCAGACTGGAGCTCGCTTGCGGCAGGATCTCGTGATCCCCCTCCACCGCCTTGACGTCGTAACGGCGATAGCCCATCAGGGTGAAGTTGTGGGCAGCCACCCATTTGAGGAAGGCGACGCAGGAGGCTACCTCCTCCTTGCTGGCCGGACTCTTGCGCTTGGGCAGTTCGTCGATGATCTCATTGAGCTTGGCCAGCATCGGTTGCCAATCGCCGACCGCCAACGCCACTTCACCGGCCACCGAGTTGAGCTCGGCAGCCAGCGCAGCCATCTGCTCCTCGCTGGTCAGGTGATCGATCTCGATAAGGAATGCCGTTTCAACCGAGGTCTGCCCGTCGGTGTTATCGAGCGCCAGAATGGCGTCAATCTTGCCATCCGCGCCACGAATGAGATGCAGCGGTTGGTGCAGCATCATGTGGGCGGTGATATTGAGCCGCTTGAGCGCCATCCGGATGGAGTCCACCAGGAAGGGCGAGTCCTGCAGGATCACCTCGACAATCGTATGGGGGGACTGCCAGCCGTGACGGGTCAGCTCGGGGTTGTAGACCCGGATATAGGGGTCGGTGCCGGTACGCTGATTGAGGGCATTCCACAGGCTCAGGGCCGCGCCGTAGAGATCGCTGTCATTGCGATCGTGCAGATCGGAGCTCGCCATGTTGCCGTAGAACTTGGCAACGAAGCGCTCGACCAGAGAGGCACTGTTTTTGGGCAACTTCTGATGGATCAGGCTGAGAACGTTTTCGAGCAGAACTGAGGTAGGGGCGTCTTTCAATGCCATTTTTATATTCCTTATCGGACGACATTAACCACCGACGCAGAGGCAACCACCCTGGTTACCCGCTGGTGCAGAGTTGTTGCGAAGTGTAATGGCTTGGATAAGGGAAGGCGAGGAAAGGTGATAACGAGATGTTAAAAACAAGGTGCAGATCACGGCTTAAACTGTGAAAAATTTTGCAAATAACCAAAAATACAGAAATTCCCACTACCTTTGTGCCAGTTTACCGGATAGATAGTGACTCAAAGCAGATAAACAGTCGGTAATCTGTTCACTTTTTGTTAATTTATGCGTTCGAGACTGATAAAGCGGTAATCATCCTGGGTTTTCAGCCGAAAGTAGCCATGTACACCATTGATGGCGACAAAGGGCCGTATTTTTTCTATGCCAAGTTCCAGGGTCAGCCCCTGTTCGCTGCGCACCACCAGCCGTCTGGCATGGCCCTGATACATCAGCATCACCTCATCGCTATTCAATGAGAGCCGAAAAGTAAACTGCTTCACGCTTGCTCCTGATCACACTGCAAATCACCCAATGAGGGGCAGGCGCGTTCAACGCCCCTGCCCCGTCGACACTTACTGCTGCAGCGCCTTGCTTACCTTCTCGAACAGATCCCGTGCCAGCCCTTCAAGGTTGGCCAGACGGGTCAGCTCGGCGCGGATAAGGGCCTTACGGGCTTCATCCAGTCGCTTGAACTGGATAAGCGGGGTAATGAGGCGGGAGGCCACCTGCGGATTGACCTCGTTGAGCTCGATCAGCAGATCGGTCAGGAAGCGGTAACCGCTGCCATCCACCGCATGGAACTGCACCTGATTGCTCATGGCGAAACTGCCGATCAGCGCCCGCAGCCGGTTCGGGTTGCGAATGCTGAAGGTGGGGTGATTCATCGCCTGTTTCACTTCGCTAAGCACATCGGCAGCCGGTTTGCTGCCAATCAGCCGCAGCCAGTTGTCCAGCACCAGTCCATCCTTGGCCCACTTGCCCTCGAAATCGGCCAGCAGCGCGGCGCGACATGGCAACAGATAGCCGTTGGCCACCTGCAGCGCCGCTAGGGTATCGGTCATGTTGTCGGCGGTTGCATACTGCTCGCGCACCATCGCATCGGCATGCTCCGCATCCAGTGCCGCCAGATAGCCGAGCACTACCCCTTTGAGGGCTCGCTTGGCCATGTCGGCGGGTACCACCTGATAACCGCTCAGACGCAGACTCTGATAGGTTGCCGCCAAGCGCGCACCAAAGGCCTCGGCAAGACGGATGTGGATCGCGTCGCGCACCTGATGGATGGCGTCGATATCGGCCACCTCGAACAGCTCGGCCAGGGTCGCCTCACCGGGCAGCGCCAGGATCTCCGCCTTGAGGGCCAAATCCAGTTCACTGTCGTCCAGAATGGCGACGAAGGCGGCCAGCAGGGTTTGGGAGAGCTCAACCCCCTGCCCGTGCTGGACCCGCGCTACCCCTTCGATGACTGCCTTGTTGATCAGCATCTGGGCGGCATCCCAGCGGGCAAACTCGTTGCGAGCAAAGCGCATCAGGAAGGCGAGCGCTTCATCGCTGTAGTCATAGTGCAGTTTGACCGGGGCGGAGAAGTCCCGCAGCAGGGAGGGAACCGGCTTGACCGGCACCTGATCGAACTCGAAGGTCTGCTTCGCTTCCAGCACATCGAGCACGTTGCCGATAGCCTTGCCCTGATATTGCAGCGCAATGACGGCACCTTGCTCGTCATAGAGCTCGATGTCGAAGGGGATATGCAGCGGCAGCTTCTGCGGCTGCTCCTGGGTCGGCGGGGTGTGCTGGCTTACATGGAGGCGATAGATACCGCTGGCGGCATCGTACTCGTCGGTCACCGTCAGCTCGGGCGTGCCGGACTGGCTGTACCAGCGGCGGAAACGGCAGAGATCGACACCGGAAGCATCCTCCATCGCCTGCACGAAATCATCGCAGGTGGCGGCCGAGCCGTCGTGACGCTCGAAGTAGAGACGCATACCGGCCTGGAAGGCAGCTTCCCCCAGCAGGGTGTGCATCATGCGGATCACTTCCGACCCCTTCTCATAAACGGTCAGGGTGTAGAAGTTGTTCATCTCGATCACCACATCCGGGCGGATCGGGTGCGCCATGGGGCCGGCATCTTCGGCAAACTGCGGACCACGGACGGTACGCACGTTGTTGATGCGGTTGACGCCACGTGAGCCCAGATCGGAGGAGAACTCCTGATCCCGGAATACCGTCAGCCCCTCTTTCAGGCTGAGCTGGAACCAGTCGCGGCAGGTGACGCGGTTGCCGGTCCAGTTGTGGAAATATTCGTGACCGATCACCCTTTCGATACCGTGGTAATCGCTGTCGGTGGCGGTGGCCGAGTTGGCCAGCACGAACTTGGAGTTGAAGATGTTGAGTCCCTTGTTCTCCATGGCGCCCATGTTGAAGAAGTCCACCGCGACGATCATGTAGATGTCGAGATCATACTCGAGACCGAAACGCTGCTCGTCCCAGCGCATGGAGTTGATGAGACTCTCCATGGCAAAACCGGCTCTGTCCAGGTTGCCCTTGTCGACGAAGATCTCGAGGGCCACCTTGCGGCCGCTTTTGGTGGTGTAGTGGCTGCGTTCCACATCGAAATCACCGGCCACCAGCGCAAACAGGTAGCTCGGTTTGGGGAAAGGATCCTGCCACTGTACGAAATGACGGCCGCCATCCAGATCACCGCTATCGACCTTGTTGCCGTTGGAGAGCAGGAAGGGGAACTGGGCTTTGTCGGCGGTAATGCGGGTGCTGTAACGCGCCAGAATGTCGGGGCGGTCCAGATAGTAGGTAATGCGGCGGAACCCTTCCGCTTCACACTGGGTGCAGTAGGCATCGCCAGACTTGTAAAGCCCTTCCAGCGCAGTGTTGGCGGCCGGATCCAGCAGGGTGACGATGGTCAGCACACATTCGGCAGGCAGGTTGAACAGGGTCAGGCTGCTCTCGCCTTGCTCGTAGTGGTCACAGGGAATGCCATCGATGGCAACGCTCTTGAGGGTCAGCTGCTCGCCATCGAGTACCAGCGGCGCATTGTGCTCACCGTTGCGGCGAATGCGGGTGATGGCGGTGACCAGGGTCAGCGGCTCCTGCAGTTGGAAATCGAGGTCGATGGTGTCGATCCAGTAGAGCGGCGCCTGATAATCCTGGCGATATTTGGCCGTCATGGCCTGGGAGTGATCGGTCATTATTGTCTGCTTCCACGCTTGTTAAAGGCGAGAAAGAGGCTGTCACAACCAACTGGCGGGGTCAAACAATTTGCATTACGTCAGATACGCCAGACAAAAAGAAAGGGCGACCGAAGTCGCCCTTGTGCATTATTGGTCGCCTTGTCAGCTGCGTTTGCTGACCTTGGCCAGATCCGCCGTGATATTGGCCGCTTCGATGAGATACTCATCGGGCGCTTCAAAATCAGCGGGCAGTTCATCCAGACTCTTCACCGCCGGCTTGCCAAGACGTGCCAGACGCTCGTTGGTACGTTTGAGCGCTTTCTCATCCTGTTTCGCCTGCTCTGCAACACGCTCCGCCTCGTTGAGGGAGACCGACTTCTTGTCTTTCTCCTCCTTGTAGTCGGCGATGTCCTGCATCACATAGGCAAACTCGGGATCCTTGGCGATCCGGGCATCGTGAGCCGACTGCAACTTGGGCAGCAGGCTGGCGAAGTTGCCGAGTTTCTCGTAGTTGGCGGAGGCAATCTTGTCCCACGGCAACGCATTGAACTCACGGCTCTCGCCCGTCTCTTCCGGGGCAACCGGTGTCGGGAAGCTGATATCCGGCGCAACGCCCTTGTTCTGGGTGCTGCCACCGTCGATCCGGTAGAACTTGGCGATGGTGTACTGCACGTGACCCAGCGGCTGCTCGTAGAAGTCATAGACCTTGGCGAGGCTGCGATGCTGCTGCACCGTCCCCTTGCCGAACGAGTTTTCACCCAGGATCAGGGCGCGGCCATAATCCTGCATGGCGGCAGCGAAGATCTCGGAGGCCGAGGCACTGTAGCGGTCGATCATCACCGACATGGGGCCGCCGTAGTAGACGTTGCCATCATCATCACCATTGACCGTGATACGGCCCATGTGATCACGAATTTGCACCACGGGACCGCTGGCAAAGAAGAGACCGCTCAGAGCCGAGGCTTCGGTCAGGGCGCCACCGCCGTTACCGCGCAGATCGATGATCAGACCATCGATCTTCTGCTTGTTCAGGCTGGAGAGCTCCTTGATCACGTCGTCGTGCAGATTGACGTAGAAACTCGGGATCTCGATGACGCCAATCTTCTTGCCTTCGGCGTTAATCACCTTGGACTTGGCGGCACGGTCTTCGAGGCGAACCTTGTCGCGGGTCAACTCGATCTGCTCGGTCTTGGCGGTTGCGCCCTTGCCGCGCTGGATCTCCAGCTTGACCTTGCTCCCCTTGGGCCCCTTGATGAGCTCGACCACGTCATCAAGACGCCAGCCGATCACATCGACAATTTTGCCATCTTCCTGCCCTACCCCGGTGATCTTGTCATCGGGCTTGAGGTGGTTGGATTTGGCAGCCGGGCCACCGGGCACCAGCGAACGGATGACGGTAAAGTCATCTTCCGCCTGCAACACGGCACCGATCCCCTCCAGCGAGAGGTTCATCTCGGTGTTGAAACGATCGGCACTGCGCGGTGAGAGATAACTGGTGTGCGGTTCGATGGCGCGAGCAAAGGAGTTCATGAAGAGCTGGAAGACATCCTCGCTCTCGGTCTGGGACATCCGCTTGATGGCGTTGTTGTAACGCTTGCCAAGCAGCTCCTTGATCTCGGGCCACTCCTTGCCACTGAGCTTGAGGCTCAGGGCATCGAACTTGACCCGCTGACGCCACAGCTCGTTGAGCTCTGCTTCATCTTTGGGCCAAGCCGCCCCTTCCCGATCAAACACATAGTTGTCGGTCTGGGTAAAATCGAAAGGAGTATCAAGCAGTTTGAGGGCGTATTCGAACCGCTCATAACGCCGCTGCTGACTCAGGTTGAACATCTCGTAGGCGGGTGCCAGACGGCCTCTTTCGAGGTCGGTGTCAAAACCGTTACGATACTTTTCAAAACGGCTGATATCAGAGGCCAAAAACAGGTTGCGGCTGTAGTCCAGATTCTCCAGATATTTATCGAAAATCACGGAGGAAAAGGCATCGTCCAGCTTGAACTGTTTGTAGTGCGAGCGGGTAAACAGATTGGTAATTCGCTTGCTGGCCGTAGCATGTTGGCTCTCTTGAGCCAACACAGGCAAATCACTCTCCTTGAGCACCGGCTCGATGGCCTGTGCAAGCCCGGCAAGCGCCAGGCTACAGGCAACGAGGGAAAAACGAATTACGCCATGCTTCAACATTTGTCTCCTTAGAGAACCAAGTGCTCTGATTTGACCCGCACCATCATGCCGGTCTGCAGTTGGACCTGTACATCGTCCTTGGTTACTTCCTTGATGGTTGCCGGAACCGGGAATTTACCCATAACGACGCGCACATCCTGGCCCACTTTCAGCGTAGCGGCATCCACTTTAACAAGCGGAGCTTCAGCGACCGGTGCCTTGGCGGCAGCTTTCGGCTTGGCAGCTACATCAGCTTTCTCGGTTTTGCGCACAGCAGGACGACGGGGCTTCTTGGCCTTCTCATCCTTCTCTTTGGTATTGGTACGACGGCTGGCGAATACGCGCTCTTTGCTCTCTTTCAGAGCTTGCTTGGCGTGCTCGATGTGCTCTTCGGTCAGCAGTTCGCCCGGGTTGCCGTCCAGATCAACGCGAGCCTGGCCAGCTTTGAGGCCGTGCAGGTAGCGCCAGCTGGAGGTGTATTGACGCAGTGCGGAACGCAGCATGGTCTTGGAGACTCTGGCATCGTCAGCAAGACGCTCGGCCAAATCCTGGAAGATGCCAATCTTGAGCGGCTTGGCCTCTCCTTCAGCAACGAAGCAGGCCGGGAATTTCTCGACCAGGTAGGCAACGATCTCTTTACTGTTCTTCAGCTTCTCAGTGTTTTCCATGTATAACCTTGGCTTTCATATAAACGCACGGGCACGTCCCGAGCACAACAAAGGCCCCATTATAGAGAGCTTGGGGCCTTTTGCGAACCATCTAGCAATGACTTAGAGCATGCTTTCCAAAATTTGCACCGTTTCTTCGAGGCCAATCCGGTCTTCCTGGTCGAAACGGTTAAAAATCGGACTGTCGATATCGAGCACCCCGATGATCTCGCCACCACGGCGCACCGGGATCACGATTTCCGAGTTGCTCGCGCCATCGCAAGCGATGTGACCGTCAAACTGGTGGACATCGTCAATGAGCTGGGTTCTCCCCTCTGCCACTGCCGTACCACACACCCCGCGGCCGACCGGGATCCGCACGCAGGCCGGTTTGCCTTGAAACGGCCCCAATACCAGGGTCTCGCCCTGCAACAGATAAAAACCGACCCAGTTGATCTCCGTCAGCTCCTGATTCAGCAGCGCAGACAAGTTGGCCAGATTGGCAATCAGATCGGTTTCCCCCTCCAGCAGCGCCTTTGCTTGCTGGTTGAGGGTGCGATAAAACGGTTGTTTTTCAATCATGATTAAATGAACTTCACTCCCTGATGGTTTGGGGAAGGTAACGCCTGGCCGGGAAATTTCAAATATTTTTTCCACTCCCCACCTCTTGCACCGTTATTCCCGGGCAACGGAAAGCGCCAATTGCTGGCGTTGACCATTACTCCACTCGATATTTAACAACCAGATCATGACGGGTGACGTACAGCTCCCCACCTGGGTCACCCCCTGCCACTGTCCGTCTATTTGTTCAAAGCTCACCGGAATGGTGCCCATAAACATATCTTTGCCTTCGAGCGTTGCTTTCACCGGCTTGATGGCTGGATCACCACCGGTAATAGCGATGGCAAAGTCATGTTCGGCGCGCAGCGGGAAATCCTTGATGGCCACAGTGAGCGGCTTGTCACCGATCAGCGCGCTGCAAGGGGTGTGGGAAAGATCACAAATCTGATCTTTTTTCTGGTCAGCAGAGACGCTGTTATCAGCCGAAAACCAGGTGCGGTAGGCAATCAGCGCCAGCAACAACGCCAGCACCAGTGCGAGGTGCAAAACTTTACGTGCGGTAAGTCTCTCTTTCATCAAAAACAGCCCGATTAAGATGCAATTAAAATAGTTTTTTGTGATCTCGAACAAGGTAAAAAACCGCCATAACGAGACCGGACGGAGCCAAATATATCACTGTTTATACTGTTATTTTACCTGTCAGTTCAGTATCATTCCCATGAAGTTTTCATTTAGCCATCTTTTGCTTTTCCTTTCGTTAACAGATGTTAACAACTGGTCGGCGGTGGCTGATGAAGCCAGTCCGGTTCTCCGGATACAAAACCAAACAACAGCAGCATCGGAAGCGGAATATAACGATGAGCCATACAACTAACCATCCTGAGTACAACTACACCGTTGTTCGCCAGTTTACCGTCATGACGATTGTCTGGGGAATTGTCGGCATGTCGGTTGGCGTACTGATCGCAGCCCAGTTGATCTGGCCTGCTCTCAACTTCGAGACTCCGTGGCTGACTTACAGTCGTCTGCGGCCCCTTCATACCAACGCAGTGATCTTCGCCTTCGGCGTCAGTGCACTGATGGCCACCTCGTTCTACGTGGTGCAGCGCACCTGTCAAACCAGACTGTTTGGTGGCCCGCTGGCAACCTTCGTCTTCTGGGGCTGGCAAGCGATCATCCTCTCTGCCGCCATCTCTCTGCCGCTGGGTTACACCTCCGCCAAAGAGTATGCCGAGCTGGAGTGGCCGATTGATATCGCCATCACTGTGGTATGGGTTGCCTATGCCATCGTCTTCTTCGGCACTCTGATGAAGCGCACCACCTCCCACATCTATGTGGCGAACTGGTTCTTCGGCGCCTTCATCATCACAGTCGCGGTGCTGCACATCGTCAACAACATGGAAGTGCCGCTCTCGGGCATGAAGTCCTACTCCATGTACTCCGGCGCCATGGACGCCATGGTGCAGTGGTGGTATGGCCACAACGCGGTAGGCTTCCTGCTGACCGCCGGCTTCCTGGGGATGATGTACTACTTCGTGCCCAAGCAGGCCGGTCGTCCGGTTTACTCCTATCGCCTCTCCATCGTGCACTTCTGGGCGCTGATCTCCCTCTATATCTGGGCCGGTCCGCACCACCTGCACTACACCGCACTGCCTGACTGGGCTCAGTCGCTGGGCATGGTGATGTCCCTGATCCTGTTCGTGCCCTCCTGGGGCGGCATGATCAACGGCATCATGACCCTCTCCGGAGCGTGGCACAAACTGCGTTATGACCCCATCCTGCGATTCCTGATCGTCTCCCTCTCTTTCTACGGCATGTCGACCTTCGAAGGCCCGATGATGGCGATCAAAACCGTCAACGCCCTCTCCCACTACACCGACTGGACCGTTGGTCACGTTCACTCCGGTGCGCTGGGCTGGGTTGCCATGGTCTCCATCGGTGCGGTCTATCACCTGATCCCGAACCTGTTCGGCCAGGGCCGGATGTACAGCATCAAGCTGATCAACGTTCACTTCTGGCTGGCGACCGTGGGCACCGTGCTCTACATCGTTGCCATGTGGATTTCCGGCGTGATGCAGGGCCTGATGTGGCGTGCAGTCAACGAAGACGGCACCCTGACCTACAGCTTCGTTGAAGCGCTGCAGGCATCCTATCCCTTCTATTTCGTGCGCTTCCTGGGAGGCTGCTTCTTCGTCACCGGCATGTTGCTGCTGGCTTACAACGCCTATCGCACCATCACTGCGCCCAAAGGTTCTCTGGAACCTATCGCCCAGCCAGCCTGATTGAAGAGGTCAACCCATGAGCAACAATAACCGTCACGAAATATTTGAAAAAAGCGTACCCATGCTGGTGGTCGGCATCATCTTCGCCATCAGTCTGGGGGGCCTGGTTGAAATCACCCCGCTGTTCTTCCAGAAGCAAACCACCGAGCCGGTGGAGGGCCTCAAGCCCTACACCGCTCTGCAGATGGAAGGGCGCGACATCTTCATCCGCGAAGGCTGCACCAACTGCCACAGCCAGATGATCCGTCCGTTCCGTGCCGAGACCGAGCGTTACGGTCACTACTCGGTCGCTGGCGAGAGCGTCTGGGAGCACCCCTTCCTGTGGGGCTCCAAGCGTACTGGTCCGGATCTGGCCCGTGTTGGCGGTCGTTACTCCGATGCCTGGCACCACGCTCACCTGATCAATCCGCGCGATGTGGTACCGGAGTCCAACATGCCCGGTTACCCCTGGCTTGACACCAACGTGCTGACCGGCGAGATGACAGCCAAGAAACTGGCGCTGTTCCGCGATCACTTCGGTGTGCCGTATACCGACGCCGATATTCAGGGTGCCGGGGAAGCGGTCAAAGGCAAGACCGAGCTTGAAGCACTCATCGCTTACCTCCAGTCACTGGGCCATGCCCTGAAATAAGGAGTCTCAAGATGGATTACGGCACATTTCGCGGTCTGTACACCCTGCTGTTGATGGCCATCATGATTGGCATCATCGTCTGGGCTTACAGCAAACGCCGCAAGACCTCTTTCGACGAGGCTGCCAACCTGGTTTTTGCCGATGATGAGCAACCCGGTGCTGATAAAAAGAACGCAGGAGCGAAACAATAATGAGCACTCTGTTTAGCATTTTTGTGACTGTCATCAGTCTGGGAACCATCCTCGGCTGCTTCTTGCTGCTGATGTGGTGCCGCAAGGACAAGATGGGTGTTGAAGAAGGTAAATCGATGGGCCACTCCTTCGATGGCATCGAGGAGATCAACAACCCGCTGCCGAAGTGGTGGACTTACATGTTCCTCTTCTTCATCGTCACCGGTCTGGTCTATCTGGTCGCCTTCCCGGGTCTGGGTAACTGGAAAGGTGTGCTGGGCTGGCAGAGCTCCAACCAGGATGTGCGCTCGCTGGCAGAGTCCAAAGCGGCGACCGCATCGGCCAAGGCCGAAGGTCGCGCGGTGGAGTATGACCGCGAGGTTGCCAAGGCTGACGAGATCTACGGCGCCAAGTTCCGTGAACTCACCTATGAAGCGGACGGCAAAACCTATCGTGCCATCACCGAGATCGCCAAGGATCCGGAAGCCCTGAAAGTGGGTCAGCGTCTGTTCCTGCAGAACTGTTCCCAGTGCCACGGCTCCGATGCCCGCGGTGGCCGCGGCTTCCCGAACCTGACCGACAGCGAATGGCAATGGGGCGGTCAGCCGGAGAACATCAAGACCACCATCATGGGCGGTCGCCAGGGGATCATGGCTGCCTGGGGTGAAATCCTCGGCAAAGATGGCGTTCAGGAAGTGGCCTCCTATGTACTGAGCCTCTCCGGTCGCAAGGTCGATCTGGTTGAAGCGAAGAAAGGTGAAGCTCGCTTTGCCATCTGCGCAGCCTGCCACGGGGCCGATGCCAAGGGTGGTATTGCCGTCGGTGCACCAGATCTCACCAACAACACCTGGCTCTACGGTGGCTCCCGCGAAGTGGTGGTGCAGACCATCACCCACGGTCGTCACGGTGTGATGCCAGCCTGGAAAGACATTCTGGGTGAGGACAAGGTTCACCTGCTGGCCTCCTACGTTTACAGCCTGTCTCATCAACAGTCTGCCAAATAAGGTTCGCCCGTAACGTTGTAACATGTGATAAACACGTGATTACACAGCAAAAAGCCTCGACTCCTCGAGGCTTTTTGTTATCTTGTGTTGCGTAAAAACCATCTTCCACGTTAATCATTCGTTTCATGGCAGTAGCAATCATGACCCAACCTCTATCCAAACCGTGGTATCGCCAATTCTGGCCCTGGTTTATCATCGCCCTCCCCACTGCCGCCGTTGTCGGCAGCATCACCACCGCCATCATTGCCAGCCAGGATGGGGTCAATCTGGTGGCCGAGGACTATTACAAACAAGGGAAAGAGATCAATCAGGACTTGAGCAAGTTTGACCGCTCCGAAGCGCTCAATATCCGCTTTGGGCTGGAGGTTGACGGCAACGAGCTGACTCTCAAAGCCATCAGCGGCGACATTCCCGCCGGGCAAGCCCTCTATCTCTCGCTGTTCCACCCGACGTTGGCAGGTCAGGACAGCGAACACATGATCACCGCCGATGCGAGCGGCACCTATCGTCTCCATTTCGACAAGCCGCTGGTCGGCAAGTGGCACATTCGGGTCGATGCCTTCGATCACCAGTGGCGATTGCAAGAGACCGTCCAGCTGCCCACCCTGGCCCCTGTCGAACTCGACCCGAAGGGACGCTAAGCCATGATCGGCTTTTCTCATTATGGCGAGCTGGTTCTCGCCAGCCCCCCCGCAGCTCGCATCCTGCATTCAGGGGGCCATAAACCATGACCCCGTGCTTTCACTGTGGCGAGCCGGTGCCCGCCAATAGTGGCTATTCCCTCGAGATAAAGGGGATTGTTCGCCCCATGTGCTGCCCCGGTTGTCAGGCGGTGGCGGAAACCATCATGGAGTGCGGCCTCGCCAGTTACTACGATCACCGCACCGCCCCCGGCACCAAGGGGGATCTGGTGCCCGAGGAGCTGGCCGCCCTCACCCACTACGACCTGGCCGAGATCCAGCAGGAGTTTGTCACCGAAAGTGGCACCCTTCGTGAAATCCAGCTGACGGTCGAGGGGCTCACCTGCGCTGCCTGTGCCTGGCTTATTGAACGCCACCTGATGACCCTGAGCGGCCTGCGCTATATCAACGTCAACACCACCACCCACCGGGCCCGTATCAAATGGGATCCGGACCAGCTCTCCCTGAGTGACATCCTCAAGGGATTCGCCCAAATTGGCTATCGCGCCTACCCGTTCCAGACCCATCAACAGGAGGCGCTTTACGCCAAAGAGGTGCGCAGCTATATGTTCCGGCTGGCATTGGCAGGCCTGGGCTCGATGCAGGTGATGATGTGCGCCGTGGCCCTCTACATGGACCTCTTCATCAGTGTTGAAGATGAGTTCATGGTCTACTTCAAGTGGATAAGCCTGCTGCTCTCCACCCCCATCATGATCTACTCAGCCCAGCCCTTTTATGTGGGTGCCTGGCGCAGTCTGAAGCAGGGTCACCTGTCGATGGATGTGTCGGTGTCGCTGGCGCTGATCGGGGCTTTTATCGCCTCCATGTGGGCCACTGTGCTCAATACCGGTGAGGTCTATTACGACTCCATCACCATGTTCGTCTTCTTCCTGCTGCTGGGGCGCTTTCTCGAATTGCGGGCTCGGCGCAAGGCGTCTGAGTCGAGCTCCAACCTGGCGCGGCTGGTGCCCATCATGGCGACCCGCATCGATGATGAAGGGGAACATGAGGTAGCGGCCAAAACCTTGCAGGTCGGCGATCGGGTACGGGTGCTGGCCGGTGCCACCTTGCCGGCTGACGGCATCATTGTCGAAGGACAAGCCAGCCTCAACGAATCCATGCTGACCGGCGAACAGCTGCCCCTGCTCAAACAGCCCGGCGATCAGGTCTATGCCGGCACCATCAACACGGATGCGCCGCTGCAGATCCGGGTCAGCCACCGCATCGAAGAGTCGCGGATCGCCCAGATCATGCGGCTGCAGGATCACGCCCTCGACGACAAACCGGCCATCGCCCAGATGGCGGATCAGCTGTCGCGCCACTTTATTCTGGTACTGCTGATCATTGCCGCCGCGGTCTGGACCTTCTGGCACTTCCATCAACCGGATCAGGCGTTCTGGGTCACCCTCGCCGTGCTGGTTGCCACCTGCCCTTGCGCCCTGTCGCTGGCTACCCCGACGGCGCTGACCTCGGCCACCGCCAATCTGACTCGCAACGGCATTTTGCTGCGCCGCGGTCATGTGCTGGACGTGCTGACCAAGGCCAACCGGATCGTGATGGACAAGACCGGCACCCTGACCACAGGCAACGTCAGCCTGACGCAGACTCAGGCGTTGGCCGACCTTGACGAGGCGCACTGCCTCGCCATCGCCCGGGCCATGGAGGCGCAATCCGAACACCCCATTGCCCGCGCTTTCCGGTTGCCCGCCGACAACATCACAGTGCTGCCATCCGCCCGCGAGATCACCCCGGTCATCGGTCATGGCATCACGGCGCTGGTGGATGGCGTACGCTACCGCATCGGCAGTGCCCGCTGGCTTGGGCTGGATCCGGCGCAAGAGCACGGCCGCGGTCTGGCTATCTATCTGGCCGACGAGCAGCAGCTATTGGCGCGCTTCAATCTGGAAGATACCCTGCGCCCCGACGCCAAGGCGTTGATCGCGGCATTCAAGGCGGCCGGTCTGCAAACCACGGTGCTGACTGGTGACAGCTCCCTGCAGGCAGATGAGATTGCCCGCGAGCTGGGAGTGAATGAGCTGGTCAAGGGGGTCTCACCCGATGGCAAGCTGGCCTATCTCAAGGCTCGTGAAGCCCAAGGGGATATCAGCATCATGGTGGGCGATGGCATCAACGACGCCCCGGTACTGGCCGGGGCTCACGCCTCGTTCGCCATGGCTGGTGGCACCGATCTGGCGAAAAACAGCGCCGATGCCATCCTGCTGGCCGATGACTTGAGCCGACTGCTTGAGGCCAGAGTGCTGGCAATGCGTACCCGCAAGATCATCATCGAGAACTTCGCCTGGTCCATCGGTTACAACCTGCTGGTGTTGCCGCTGGCGGCCTGCGGCTGGCTCCCCCCTTATCTGGCGGCGGCAGGCATGTCGCTCAGCTCGCTCATCGTGGTGACCAACTCCATGCGTCTCAACCGATGAGGCCGGTGGCGGAAAATAGCTGAAAATGTGGCCTGCCTCCGATGCAGGCCACATTTCTAACTGATAGCGGCTGGCCCCCTGCCCGAACAGGGTTACCATAGGGGACACTTGCCAAGGATGAACGCCAAGGTACCTCTCATGAATATAATTTTTGTCCTGATCCCCATCGCCATCCTGTTTGTGATCATCGCCGGGGTCGTCTTCTTCTGGGCCATTCGCTCCGAGCAGTTTGAAGATCTCGACCGGCAGGGCTCCAACATCCTGTTTGACGAAGAGCAACCCGCCCGCAAACCCGCAAAGCCTGCTGACAATGACCCACAACCTTGATCTGGCCGGGGCCCTGCTGGTAGGACTGGCAGGCTCTGCCCACTGTATCGGGATGTGCGGTGGCGTCTCCGCTGCGCTCTCAATGGCGATCCCCGCCAACAAGCAGCACTTCTGGGGGCGGCTCGCCTATCTGCTCAACTACAACCTCGGCCGGATCCTGAGCTATGTCATTGCAGGCGCCTTGGCTGGCGGGCTGCTGGCGACCACCAGCGAACTGGGCGCTGGCAAACACGCCATCGCCGGACTGCGCCTGGTGGCGGCACTGCTGATGATTGCGCTTGGCCTCTATCTGGCGGGCTGGTGGCACGGGATCTTGCTGCTGGAGCGGCTCGGTGCCAGGCTTTGGCCCCGTATCAAACCGCTGGCGGGCAAGTTTCTTCCCTTCACCTCACCGCTGCAGGCACTACCGTTTGGCATGGTGTGGGGGTGGCTGCCCTGCGGGCTGGTCTACTCCATGCTGACCTGGAGCGCGGCGGCGGGGTCGGCCAGTGGCGGAGCGCTGATCATGCTCTTTTTTGGCCTCGGTACCCTGCCCACCTTGTTTGCGTTGGGGGGGCTTGCCGATCGCCTGAGATACTGGCTCACCCTGCGCAGTTTGCGCCTTGGCGGTGCCCTGCTGCTCATTTTGTTCGGGGTGCATACCCTGTGGATTGGGATTGCTTCCTTTTGAAACCCTATCCAAAACGGATGAGTTGATGGTAAACTTGTTTGATATAAATCAATTATTCGTATGAGCCTATGATCCCGGAAAAGAAACCTGGCAGACGTATCCAGAGCGGTGGCTGTGCAATTCATTGCCAGGATTGCAGTATCAGTCAGCTCTGTATTCCCTTCACTCTGAACGACAACGAGCTTGATCAGCTGGACAGCATCATCGAGCGCAAAAAGCCGATCCAGAAGGGTGAAGAGCTGTTCAAGGCTGGCGACGAGTTCAAATCGCTCTATGCCATCCGTTCCGGGACCATCAAGTCTTACACCATCACCGAGCAAGGGGATGAGCAGATCACCGCGTTCCACCTCGCTGGCGATCTGGTTGGTTTCGATGCCATCCACAAACAGGCACACCCCTCCTTCGCCCAAGCGCTGGAAACCGCCATGGTGTGCGAGATCCCGTTTGAAGTGCTCGACGACCTCTCCGGCAAGATGCCCAAGCTGCGTCAGCAGATCATGCGTCTGATGAGCAACGAAATCATGGGCGATCAGGAGATGATCCTGTTGCTCTCCAAGAAAAATGCCGAAGAGCGCCTCGCCGCCTTCCTGCACAATCTGTCGGTACGCTTCTCCGAGCGTGGCTTCTCCGCCAAGGAGTTCCGTCTCTCCATGACCCGTGGCGATATCGGCAACTATCTGGGGCTGACCGTCGAGACCATCAGTCGTCTGCTCGGCCGTTTCCAGAAGTCCGGTCTTATCAGCGTCAAAGGCAAATACATTACCGTGCTGGATCAGGTCGCCCTTGGCATGATGGCCGGTGCAACCCGACCAGCCTGTGGCTAAGCACACGTCTTAAACCCCGCTTTCTCTGCCGGATCCTTTCCTCTGGAATGTGATCCGGTACGTTCCCGTTACCCTCCTCCTGCGCTAAGCTGTAATAGCTAACATTCTGCTGTCATTGGACTTTTCCAAGGAGGAGAAGATGGTCAAATATCAGAATATTCTGGTGGTTATCAATCCAGAAGAGGAGCGTCAAATCGCCCTCGAACGGGCAGTCAAAGTCGCCGAGCTGGACGAAAACGCCCATCTGACCCTGCTGCTCACCATCTATGACTTCTCGTATGAAATGACCGCCATGCTCTCGGTGGACGAGCGGCAAGAGATGCGCGACGGCGTCATTTCACAGCGACGTGAGTGGCTGGACGAAATCCTGACCCCCTATCGGGCACAGGGGATCGCCTGCGAGGTGAAGGTGGTCTGGCACAATCGCCCCTTCGAATGCGTCATTCAGGAGGTGCTGGAGCAGCACCACGATCTGGTGGTCAAGGCCACCCACCATCACAGCTTCCTGCAAACTTTCATCTTTACCCCCACCGACTGGCATCTGCTGCGCAAATGCCCCTGTCCGGTGCTGCTGGTCAAGGAGGGTCACTGGCAACGGGGCGGCAACATCATCGCCGCCATCAACTGCTCAAGCGACGATCCGGATCAGAAACTGCTCAACGAACGGATCACCCAGGAAGGGAGCGATATCGCAGAGCTGCTGGGCTCCAACCTCTATCTGGTCAACACCTACCCGGGCACCCCGGTCAACGTGGCCATCGAGCTGCCGGAGTTTGACCCCAACGCCTACAACGAAGCGATCCGCAAACACCACGAAAGCCTGCTGCTGAGCCATGCCGACAAGTTCGGGATTGGTCATCTCTGGACCCGGGTAGCTGAAGGGCTACCGGAAGAGGTGTTGCCGGACATGGCCGAAGAGCTCAAGGCGACATTGATGATCATGGGCTGTGTCGGCCGTACCGGGCTTTCTGCTGCTTTACTCGGCAATACCGCCGAACATGTTATTGACCGCCTCTCCTGCGACATCCTGATCCTCAAACCGGCGGACTACAGCTGCCCGGTCGACAGTCGTCGCAAACAATCATAAGGTGCCTGGCACCTTGCCCTCCCCCGGGACATGGCTATAATAACGCGCTTATTTGTGTCCCGGGTTTTACGAGCATGCTAGAAGAGCTGAACGCCAAAGATAAATACAGTTTTAACAAACTGCAGAAGCGCCTGCGGCGCAACGTGGGTCAGGCCATTGCCGACTTCAACATGATTGAAGAGGGCGACAAGGTCATGGTCTGCCTCTCCGGCGGCAAGGACAGCTTCGGTATGCTCGACATACTGATGAGCCTCAAAGCCAGCGCCCCCATCCATTTCGATCTGGTTGCCGTCAACCTGGATCAGAAGCAGCCCGGCTTCCCCGAGCATGTGCTGCCTGAATACCTCGCCTCGCTCGGCATCGAGTACAAGATCGTCGAGGAAGATACCTACTCCATCGTCAAGGAGAAGGTACCGGAAGGCAAAACCACCTGCTCCCTCTGCTCACGACTGCGCCGCGGTATTCTCTATCGCACCGCCCAGGAGTTGGGTTGCACCAAGATTGCCCTTGGCCACCACCGCGACGACATCCTCGAGACCCTGTTCCTCAACATGTTCTACGGTGGCAAGCTCAAGTCCATGCCGCCCAAGCTGGTGAGCGATGATGGCAAGAACGTGGTGATCCGCCCGCTGGCCTACTGCAAAGAGAAGGATCTGATCCGCTACGCCGAGGTCAAAGCCTTCCCCATCATCCCGTGCAACCTGTGCGGCTCGCAGGAGAACCTGCAACGTCAGGCCATCAAGCAGATGATGCAGGATTGGGATCGCCGCTTCCCGGGTCGTATCGAAACCATGTTCACCGCCATTCAGGACGTGATCCCGAGCCACCTGCTCGATCACAAGCTGTTTGACTTCAAGAGCATCAACCGCGACTCCGGCATCATCGATGGCGGCGACAAGGCGTTTGATCCGCCCGAGATGCCAAAGGCGCCGCTGCTGGACATCGATGAGATGGACATGCTGGATGTGATTGAAGTGCGCTAAGCCGCTGTCACATGGCAAACGCCACGCAATAAAAAAGGAGCGATAATCGCTCCTTTTTTGCTTTCTTGATTGGCCTGTCACTGCGGTGACAGCGCCACCGGCCTCACCCCTTGTGCAGCCAGGGGGTCAACCGCAGCACCTCACCCTGCAGGCGCAGTTGCCCTGCGGCGAACGCAGCAAGCTGCTCATTGCTCAACAGCAGATGGCCTTCCTGCCAGGGCAGCGCCTCCTGACGGTCGCCATCAATCAGATAAGCGGTGCCGCTCTGCTCCACCAGGGTAATGCGTACCCCTTCCATCTTCGGCAAGAAGTGCTTGCCGAGCATGCCCGCCATCTTGTCGAGCAGCGATTGCATCTGCTGCTGACGGGCCGCCAGCTCCGCCAGCGGCAGCTCGGGCCCGTTCGGTGCATCGGCCATCACCTGTACCGCCATATCACAGCTGGCATGTGGCTCTTTGAGCGTGACCTGCACCATCCCTTTGTCGAGGTTGAGATCATCATCAAACGGCAGGCGCAGTTCGCTATCGACCGTCACCTCGCCCGCGACCTCCTTGTCCTGCGTCGATACCCGCGCAGCGACCAGGCCGCAGCGCTGACCATTTTGCGGATCGGTCAGATAAAACCCCAGTCTGGCGTGACCAAACTCCCCTTTGGCAAAGGTCTTCATCTGGCTGTAGAAGGTGCTGTATTGCAGATCCAGCACCGGCTCAGCCAGCGCCAGCCCTGGCAGCAAGAGACTGGCCAGCAGGCTCTGGCGCACAGCCTTGGTCACTCCATATCGACGGGTCATTCAACATCCTTTTGCATCATGCATTGAAATGGTTGGGGCCTTCTGTCACCTCATTAACCTCTACTGCCACACCACAGAGATCCCGATAGAGGATCCCCTTGCAGTTGAAATAGAGCGGTGCCACCCAGATAAGCCCCAACCCCATCGGGATCAGAGCCAGGAAGAAGAGCGCGGTCATCACGCCGTGGAACAGCACAATGCTGGGCCAGCCGCGCGCAAAGAGCTTGAGAGAGACCAGAATGGCCTGGGGCGGCGTCAGACCGCGCTCCAGAACCAGCGGTACGGTAAAGAGCAGCCCCATGCCGATCAGCGCCGAGGGAATGAAAGAGAGTACGGCGGGCAACCCCACCAAATCGAACAGCGGACCAAACAGGCTGGTGAGCAGACTGCCAAGCAGGCTCAACATGCCGAGGCGCACAAAATGGCGGAAGAAGTCGAACACCTGGTTGGCCCGGGCACGCACCCCGACCGACTGCTGCAACCCCAGCATATCGAGGGAGCTGGTCATGGGGGCCATCACCACCGTCATCAGCAGGCTCAGCACCATGGCCACATTCATCTGGTTGTCGTCCCCCAGATAGGGCAACAGCAGCACATTGCTGAGCAGGATCCAGATCGCCGTCACTCCGACAATCGCCAGCAGCAGGCCAAATCCGGTACGGCGGGTCTGTTGCCATCCCTCCTGGATGACCCCTTTCAGATCAAGGCGGTAGCCCTGGTTCAGAGACTGCTCAAGGGAGCCGCCAATACGCATTTTATTACTCAATTGACTATCCAATATCGAAAACGACCAAATCAGGTGGCACATTATAGCGATTTGGTCTGCTATTCGTAGCCGTTTTTCCTGTCCACTCCCGGCTAATTCGGGCCAAAAAGCCTTTGATTTCATGGATTGGCTGCATAGAATGCGGCCCTCTTTCAACACGATGGCCACTGGCTGGGGTGAGACTGGCGGATGATGAACAATCCACAGGTAATTGTCGCGCTGAACAAGATCAGCAAAAAATACGATGGCAAGGTGATCCTGAGTGACCTTGACCTGGAAATCTATGATGGTGAATTTCTTACCCTGCTGGGCCCCTCCGGCTGCGGCAAGACGACCCTGCTGCGCCTGCTGGCCGGGCTCGAATCGGTCGATGGTGGCACCATCCATCTGGCCGGTGACGAGATCACCCATATCCCCGCCGAACACAGGCACATCAACACCGTGTTCCAGAGCTATGCGCTCTTCCCCCATATGACGGTGTTTGAAAACGTCGCCTTTGGCCTTCAGATGCAAAAGGTGCCTGCCAGCGAGATCCGCCAGCGGGTCGAGGAGACCCTCGCCATGGTGCAGCTCACCGAGCTGGCCAACCGCCGCCCGGACCAGCTCTCCGGCGGCCAGCAGCAACGGGTCGCCATCGCCCGCGCCGTGGTCAACAAGCCCCGCCTGCTGCTGCTCGACGAATCCCTCTCGGCGCTCGACTACAAGCTGCGCAAGCAGATGCAGAGCGAGCTCAAGGCGCTGCAACGTCGCCTTGGCATCACCTTTGTCTTCGTTACCCATGATCAGGAAGAGGCGCTCACCATGTCTGATCGCATCCTGGTGATGGAGGGGGGCAAGATCATCCAGCGCGGCACCCCGCGCGATATCTACGAATCGCCAGCTAATCTGTTCGTGGCCCGCTTTATCGGCGAGATCAACGTGATGGATGGCAAGCTGATCAGCCAGCGCGAGCCCGGTATCTGGCAGGCGGAGGTAGAGGGGCGCGAATGCCTGCTCCATACCACCTTGCCGTTCCAGCCAGACGAGAAGGTGCTGGTGCTGCTGCGCCCGGAAGATCTGCGCATTCTCGATCAGGATGCCGATCAGAGCGGCGCGCTGCGGGGCAATATCCGCGAGCGTAACTACAAGGGGGCGACGCTGGATTCGGTGATCGAGCTCGAAAGTGGCAAACAGCTGCTTATCTCCGAGTTCTTCGACGAGGATGACCCCGATTTTGACTACCGTCTGGGTCAGGAGGTGGCGATCCACTGGGTTGACAGCTGGGAGGTGGTGCTGCCCTATGAGCCTCACTAATCTGCGGGTAGCGCACAGCTTTGCCCACAATGGCTTTCGCAACACGGCCATCGCGCTGATCCTGGGCTGGCTGACGCTGTTTGTCTTCCTGCCCAACCTGATGATCATCGGCGTCAGCTTCCTGACCCGCGATGAATCCGAGCTTATCGCGCCACTCTTTACCCTGAGCAACTATGGCCGCCTGCTGGACCCCCTCTATTTCGAGGTGCTGCTCCACTCCCTCTGGCTGGCGCTGCTCGCCACAAGCATCAGCTTGCTGGTGGGCTACCCCTTTGCCTGGCTGCTGGCCCATCTTCCAACACGCATCCGCCCGCTGCTGCTGTTTCTGGTGGTGGTGCCGTTCTGGACCAACTCCCTGATCCGTACCTATGCGCTCAAGGTGCTGCTCGGCACCCGGGGGCTGATCAATGGCTGGCTGCTGGATCTGGGGCTTATCGAGCGACCGCTGCAGATGATGTATACCGAGGTGGCCGTCATCATCGGACTGGTCTATGTGCTGCTCCCCTTTATGGTGCTGCCGCTCTACTCCAGCATCGAGAATCTGGATGGCCGTTTGCTGGAGGCGGCGCGGGATCTCGGCGCCAACGGCTGGCAGCGGCTGGTGCGGATCATCTTGCCCCTCACCCTGCCCGGCGTCATCGCCGGTTGTCTGCTGGTGTTCCTGCCCGCCATGGGGATGTTTTACGTCTCCGACTTGCTGGGGGGCGCCAAGCACCTGCTGATCGGCAACCTGATCAAGACCCAGTTCCTCAACAGCCGTGACTGGCCCTTTGGCGCCGCCATCAGCGTGATGCTGACGGTGCTGATGGCGCTGTTGGTCTACTGCTACTGGCGGGCGGGCAAGCTGCTCAGCAAGAAGGGGGAGCTGGCATGATGCGCGCACTGAAAGCTCTGTTCCTGCTGCTGGTGTTTGGCTATCTCTATGTGCCCATCGGGGTGCTGATCGCCAACTCCTTCAACCTGTCGAAATATGGCATCGACTGGCGCGGCTTTACCTTGGGCTGGTATGAGAAGCTGTTTGCCAGCGCCAGTCTGATGCAGGCGGCCCAGCACTCCCTGACTATTGCCGCCCTCACCGCCACCGCAGCCACCCTGATCGGCACCCTCACCGCCGTGGCGCTGTTTCGCTATCGCTTTCGCGGCAAGCAGTACGTGAGCGGCATGCTGTTCGTGGTGATGATGTCCCCCGATATCGTGATGGCCATTTCGCTGCTGACCCTGTTTGTAGTGACCGGCATTGCGCTGGGCTTCTGGTCGCTGCTGATCGCCCACATCACCTTCTGTCTGCCGTTCGTGGTGATCACTGTCTACTCGCGGCTGTGCGGTTTTGATGTGCGGATGCTGGAGGCAGCGCGGGATCTGGGGGCTGGCGAGTGGATCATCCTGCGCCGCATCATACTGCCGCTGGCCCTGCCAGCGGTGATGGCGGGCTGGCTGCTCTCCTTTACCCTGTCGCTGGACGACGTGGTGGTGAGCTCCTTTGTTACCGGCCCGGCCTACGAGATCCTGCCGCTCAAGATCTACTCCATGGTCAAGGTGGGGGTCTCCCCCGAGGTCAACGCCCTGGCCACCCTGATGCTGGTCGCCTCCCTCGGGATGGTGCTGCTAGCGCAACTGTTACTGCGCAAACGGCAGGGTTAACCCTGCCCGTTTCGTCCCCGCCACCTTTGGCGAACTCTGTCACGGTGGGCCGCAAGGCCCCATAACCCCAAGGAGTTGTTGATGACAATCCAACACCAGGCTGGCGCCCTGCTGGCAGCCGCCCTCACCCTCACCACCCCGCTGCTGAGCCAGAACGCTCACGCGGCCGACGACAAGGTGGTCTACTTCTACAACTGGTCGGAATATGTGCCGGACGGCCTGCTGGAGCAGTTCCAGCAAGAGACAGGCATCAAGGTGATCTACTCCACCTACGAAGCCAACGAGACCCTCTACGCCAAGCTGAAAACCCATGGCGATGGCTATGACGTGGTAGTGCCCAGCACCTACTTCATCTCGAAAATGGCCAAAGAGGGAATGCTGCAGCCGCTGGATCGCGCCCAGCTGCCCAACTTCAAGCACCTCGACCCTACCCTGCTCAACCACGAGTACGACCCGGACAACCGCTACTCCATCCCCTATATCTGGGGCGCAACCGGGATCGGCACCAACACCGACATCATCGAGCAGCCGGTGACCAGCTGGAAGCAGCTCTGGGCACCGGAGTGGAAAGAGAGCCTGCTGCTGATGGACGATGCCCGCGAGGTGTTCCATATCGCGCTGGTGCAGCTGGGCTACAGCCCCAACACCCAAGACAAGGCGCAAATTGCCGAAGCGTTCGAATACCTGAAAAAGCTGATGCCCAACGTCAAGGCGTTCAACTCCGACAACCCGGCCGACCCCTTTATCGCCGGTGAGGTCAATATCGGCATGTTGTGGAACGGATCGGCCTACGGCGCCCAGCGCGAATACCCCTCCATCCAGATGACCTACCCCGAAGAAGGCGCCGTGCTCTGGATGGACAACCTCGCCATTCCGGCCAAGGCCAAGCATGTGAAAGAGGCGCACGCCCTGATCAACTTCCTGATGCGCCCCGATGTGGCCGCCAAGGTGGCCGAGGCAATTGGCTACCCCACCCCGGTCAAGGATGCCATTCCCCTGCTCACCCCGGCGTTTCGCAACAACCCCATGGTCTTCCCGAGCGACGAGATCAAACGCAAGGGGGAGTTCCAGTCCGATGTGGGGGATGCCTCCCGACTCTACGAGCAGTACTTCCTGCAGCTTAAAGCCATGGTGGCCTCAGAGATCCCCTCATTTTTAGAGACTCAAATAATTCCAAGTGTGCGGGTATATAAGCGGTGTTGCTTCAGGTAG